>NZ_JAJCGT010000036.1:0-40822 GCF_020553185.1 Blautia sp. MSK18_10
TAAATGTCAAGTAATCTCCGGAATATGCTTTATTTATCTAAATACCATTGGTTCATACACAATGTCATTAACTTAAGCAATTTGCCAATACTGCATTGATGAAAATATCAGCAGAAGGATTTAATTATGATAAAAAAGGGAATATTGAGTGATTAAGATGCAATGTCTTACTGAAATTCGGGTATAACAAAAAGACAAAATCAATATTTAATATTGAAATTTGTCTAAAGATGAAATATAGTAATATACCACCTTCTGCAATAACTGGTTTATCCACCATTTTTGTGTTAATATAAAAGTAATAAAATACATTTAAGGACAAGAAGGGTGTAAATATTATGGATATTTCAGATTTTGTTAAGAAAGCAAAAGAATATAATGTTCTTGGAATCAAAATTTCAAAAGATAATGAACTTGCAGCAGAGTGGTACAGCGAACCGGAATGCAGAAGGAATATTTATTCTGCAACAAAGAGTTTCACATCCTGTGCAGTTGGCTTTGCTGTTCAGGAAGGGCTGATCGATCTTAATGAAAAACTAACAGAAGCATTTTCAGGTGACTTGCCGGAGTGTATAGATGAGAACCTGAAAGAAGCAACTGTTCGTGATCTTCTTACCATGTGCCTTGGACAGGAGAAGGGTAGTCTGATGGGAGAACAACGACCATTCTATGAAGAAGATAACTGGGTAAAAATGTCTCTGGCTATTCCCTTTAAGTATAAGCCGGGTACGCATTTTGTGTATAATAACGTTGGTCCCTATCTGGCAGGCATTCTTGTACAGAGACGCTCCGGCTGCGATCTTGTTTCTTACCTTACACCCAGACTTTTTTCCAAACTTGGAATAAAACGTCCTACATGGGAGACTGATCCACTTGGAAACAGTTTTGGAGCCGGCGGATTATTTCTGACCCTTTCTGAACTTCACAAATTTGGACTGTTTTATCTTAATAAAGGCAAGTGGAATGGAAAACAGATACTGTCTGAGAAATGGATAGAAGAAAGTACAAAGGCAGCTGATGTTGGATACTATGGTTATCTTTTCTGGCGTGGTGAATATAATTCTTTCCGGGCAGATGGAAAATACTCCCAGATTTCTATGATCCTGCCGAAAAAAAACGCAGTCGTTTCGTTTGTTTCAGAATGCCGCAGGGGAGACGAACTTCTGAAGACAGTTTATGAGCTTGTCTGCGCAAAACTGTAATATCTTTTCTCCGCGGAAAAACAATCTTCTCTTTCTATAATGCTGGGTTAGTGGAGCAGAAAAGCGACGGGTTTCCCCGCCGCAATATCTCTTATACTTGATCAACCACCATTGGTTCTGTCTCTCTGTAGAACCGCCGCTGCTTTACCCTGAAAAGCTGCTCCAGTCGTGCCGGGCTGTCCAGTCGCCCTTCGTACTCCTCTTTATTCTCCGTATGTATAATAAACGGAGCAATATCTGCCTGCAGGCATTGCACAAATGCAATGATGCGGGCTACCTTATAACATGAGAAAAGCATTAAACAAGGATACTCACGCCAAAACTATGAATCTCCTTGTTTAATAAAGGTTCGAAGTATCCCTCCGGGTATATCTATATCTTATTTTTGATTAACCTCTGCGAATCCAGCAGCATCAATTTTTAATTCTATTTTTTCGCCTTTTTTAAGTTCTTTCCATTGAGAAAAATCCATTTCATATCTTCCTGTTTCGGTCTTGCCCTTCTTTTTCTCATATGTAGCGGTCACAAAATAATGCTCTTCTTCTGCTCCTGTTCTCTGTCCGTCTTTAAGTTTCGGTTCCGGCCAGGAAGGGTTCTGATCATTGCCGGAACTTTTTGCAGTATCGACAACCGTCCATTTGTCTATTTCATAGTAATATTTTGTAGCATACACAGGCTCCTTCCGGTAGACTGGTTTTTCTACATCTTCGGTGTAGGTTTCCTCAGTATATACCGGAACGCTTTCCGTTTGCTCCTCAAAATATCCATTTCCAAGATCAACATAAGAACTCTTCTCTTCGTAGTGGTCTATGACACTGCGTGTTTTGGTTTCTGTAACTGTCTCGTAATGGTCGAGAACGTCTTTGTAGGATTGAATTTCACTTTTTGTATATTGCAGCCTCGCATCATCGGGCAGCGACCAGTCACTTTCATTGTGAGTTACAACCTCTTCAATGTCAATGGTTCTTTCCCAATCCAAGTCATCAATCGTTACGTTTTTGATCTTCGGTGCCAGGCATGACATCATGCCAAAAATGATTGCTGCGAAGATTCCCAGAATGAGCAGCACCCGCCTCAGCAGTGGCTTTTTCTTTGGTGTATTTTGGGGGATATTTTTCTGACAGGATTCTTTTTTCTCTTCTTTCTTTTTGTCTCTTTTGGTCTCTTTTCTGTCTCTTTTTAAAAAACTATAGCAATTTCGTAAGATTTCTATAGTTTTTTCAGGGTTTCTGTACTATAATGAAACCCATAAAGAGATTGTCATATCAAAAATAGTAATATAATTTTCTGCTAGAAAATCAGAGCACCTCCCATCAAACTGGAAATTCAGGGAAAGTTGTTCTGATATTATTATGAAAAAGATGATCGAAGCCCAGGAAAGACAGATGTCCAGTGGTTCCCAGGGCGGACAGTACTAATCAGATAAAAGCCTCTCAGTTGAGGAACTGAAAAAAACCGATGGTGATGACTGAAAACAGTCAAATCCATCGGTTTTTCTATAAAAGCGAATTAATAAAATCAGATCATCCCTATCAGATGTACGATCAGCGCAGCCACCCAGGCAATCACACACTGCCATACCACAACACCAACAGCCCATTTGCTGCCCATTTCACGTTTGATCGAAGCGATAGCCGCCACACATGGTGTATAGAGCAAACTGAATACCAGCAGGGATGCTGCTGCCAGCGGAGTCAGTACAGAGGCAATATTTCCACTGAAAAGTACTTCCAGAGTAGATACCACGCTCTCTTTTGCCATAAATCCGCTGATAAGAGCTGTACAGATTCTCCAGTCTCCCAATCCGATCGGTTTAAATATAGGTGCCAGGACTCCCGCCACCATTGCCAGAATACTGTCTGCAGAATCTTTTACAAGATTTAAATGCAGATCAAAGCTCTGCAGGAACCAGATGATCATTGATGCAAGCAGGATAATAGAAAACGCTCTCTGCAGGAAATCTTTTGCTTTTTCCCACAAAAGCTGACCTACATTCCTTGCTCCCGGCAGCCGGTAATTGGGAAGTTCCATGACAAACGGTACGGGATCTCCCTTGAAAAGAGTTCTGTTATACAAAAATGCCGCCAGGATTCCCACCAAAATTCCAAGCAGGTAAAGACCTGCCATAATAAATCCGCCCTTCTTCGGGAAAAAAGCACTTACAAAGAAAGAATAAATCGGCAGCTTCGCAGTACAGCTCATAAATGGAGTCAGCAAAATCGTCATCTTTCTGTCACGCTCACTTGTAAGTGTACGTGTGGCCATAACAGCCGGAACCGTACATCCAAATCCGATCAGCATTGGTACAATGCTTCTTCCGGAAAGGCCGATCTTACGCAGAAGTTTGTCCATCACAAAAGCAACACGTGCAACGTATCCGCTGTCTTCCATAAGAGACAGAAAGAAAAACAGGGTTACGATAATCGGCAGAAAACTGAGTACACTTCCCACACCTGTAAAAATACCGTCAATGACCAGGCTATGCATGGCACTGTTTACATTTGCTGCTGTCAGTGCTGCTTCTACCAGCGCAGAAACCTTATCAATTCCAATCTCCAGAAGCCCCTGAAGCCACGCTCCGATCACATTAAAGGTAAGATAAAATACCAATACCATGATTCCGATGAAACAGGGAATCGCTGTATATTTTCCTGTAAGAATCTTATCAATTTTCTCACTTCGGATTCTTTCTTTGCTTTCTTTAGGCTTTACAACTGTCTGTTCACACAAACGCTCAATAAAGTCAAAACGCATATCTGCGATCGCAGCGCTTCTGTCAACCTGACGCTCTGTTTCCATCTGCTGTACGATATGCTCCAGCATCTCCGTCTCATTTGTGTCCAGCTTCAGCTTCTCAAGAATCAGCGGATCTCCCTCGATTGCCTTGGTTGCTGCAAAACGGGTAGGAATATCAGCCTGCGCCGCATGATCCTCAATCAGGTGCATGACCGCATGAATACAGCGGTGTACTGCACCATCATGGTCACTCTTATCACAGAAATCCTGACGCAGCGGATGTTCCTGATATTTCGCTATATGTAACGCATGGTCAACCAGCTCATCAACCCCTTCATTCTTTGCTGCGGAAATAGGGATTACAGGTACTCCAAGCAGCGATTCCATCTTATTTACATCTATAGAACCCTGATTTCCCAGCACTTCATCCATCATGTTCATTGCAACTACCATAGGAATATCCATCTCCAGAAGCTGCATGGTCAGATACAGGTTTCTCTCAATATTGGTAGCATCCACAATGTTGATGATCGCACTTGGTTTCTCATCCAGGACAAAATTTCTGGAGACAATCTCCTCACTGCTGTAAGGGGACATGGAATAAATTCCCGGAAGGTCTGTGATTTCTGTATCCGGATGGCCTTTAATCGAACCGGTCTTACGATCCACCGTTACTCCTGGAAAGTTTCCCACATGTTGACTGGAACCTGTCAGTTGGTTAAACAGTGTAGTTTTTCCACAGTTCTGATTTCCCACCAATGCGTACGTCAGTGTAGTTCCCTCAGGCAGTGGATGTTCATCTTCTCTGGAATGATACTTTCCATCCTCTCCAAGTCCCGGATGTGCCAGGTCGCTTACAGCCTCTATTCCGGCGTGACTTCTGCTTCGCTTCGGGATCTGTTCTATTTCTATCTGCTCTGCTTCCGCAAGTCTTAATGTCAGTTCATATCCATGTACCTGTAATTCCATGGGATCTCCCATGGGTGCAAACTTCACGACTGTGACCTCAGCTCCCGGAATCATACCCATATCCAGGAAATGCTGACGCAGGGCACCCTTGCCGCCAACCGACGTGATCACAGCACTTTTTCCGATTTCCAAATCTTTTAATGTCATTTTCAGTCGCTCACCTTTTGTATTTGTATTTGGTTATCATCGTCGTTATTATAGCAATCCTCGTAAATAATGCATCTTAATCCAGCCCATCAGAGTGTGAAACCCTGCGTCAGATATCTTTGCCGTGCGTCAGCACGCCTGCAGATATCTTCCTTGTCTTTCACACTCTGCTGAACTGTCTTAAATGCATTATTTACGAGGATTACTATAGCCGATTTTTCTCAATAACCTTATGCAGATAGCTTATACTAACTGATAAATTTTGTCAAGTAGCAGGTATGTCTCAATTTTTTTATAACCGAAAGCACAAAAAACTCAGATGAATTTATGTTATCATCTGAGTTTCTCAATGTCTTAACCTGACAGGTCATTAAACCTGTCTGTGATTACTTCATTACTTATTATTCTGATCATTCTCAAGTAACTGATTTATGTGATTGCCCTGAGATTTGAAAATTGTTCTTATTTTTTATATGTCAGATCCACACAGAACCAGTGATATCACCGTTAATTACATAATATGCTTTGTTCTCTTCAGGTTTGATATAAATCTTAATATCTTTGAGATCTTTCTCCTTTTTACCCAGTTCGTCTGTCCAGATTCTTCTGACATTACTTAAAATATTTTTTGTATATACTTCTCTGCCCATGAACTGAATATATACTTCTGCTGTTGCTTCTTTCTTAGTGGTTCTTCTTGTTGTCTTCTTCTCGGCAGCGGTCTCTTCAGCCGGTTTCTCAGCTGTCTTAGCAGGGGCCTTCTTTGTAGTTCTTTTCGTTGTTTTTGTTGGTTTTGCAGCAGTCTTTGTTGTTTTAGCTGTCTCTTTTTTCTCGGCTTCTTTCTCTGTTTCTGCCGGTTTCTTTTCTACAGTGTCTGCTGCTTTAGCTGTTTCTTTCTTCTCGGTTTCTTTCTCTGCTTCTGCTGATTTCTTTTCTGCAGTCTTTCTTGTTCTTCTTGCTGCCGGTTTCTTTGCTGTTGTTTCTTTCTTTACAGTCTCTGTTTCAGCAGTTTCTTTCTTGTTTGCTTCTTTATTTACAGCTACTTCTTCAGCAGTTGTCTTTGCAGGAGCCTCTTTAACTTCGGTTGTCTTCGCAGTGGATGTGTTGAGATCTGCTGTAGTTGCTTTTGTTGCCATATGATTAGCCTCCTTACAAGGTATAAGTATTCGTAACTGCTCAGTTTTGTACAGTTACAGGTATTCTTATGTTACCGAAAATATGATAAACAGTAACATTCTTTTATGAAAATAGAATACTACGAATCTTCTGCTTTTGCAATGTTTTTCTGTTTTTATAATTTAGGCATCTTATGAACAGTAACATGAACAGTATTATTTTTTACTCTGTATCCGTCATTTTCTATAGTCCTAGATTCTGCAGATCTTCCTTCATATATGCCAAAAGTCTCCTCTGAAGTTCCTCATTCTGCGGAAGGCTTAAATCCCCGTCAAGGGACAGAATCTCTGCGGCCGTCTCACTGGCAGCCTTCAGGATATCCGCATCCTGATAGATATCCCCCAGTTTAAATTCCAGCAGACCACTCTGTCGGATTCCAAAAAGATCACCAGGACCGCGAAGCTTCAGATCCTCTCCTGCAATATAAAATCCATCGTTGGATTTATTCAGGATCTGCAGACGTTTAGAAATCTCTTTTGCACCATTTCCCTGCATAAAAATGCAATATGACTGATATTCCCCTCTACCGACACGCCCGCGAAGCTGATGAAGCTGTGCCAGCCCGAAACGCTCGGCATTCTCCACCATCATCACTGTAGCATTAGGCACATTCACTCCTACCTCAACTACAGTAGTAGATACCAGAATCTGAATTTCCCCTGCGGCAAAAGCCTCCATGATCACATTCTTCTCTTTCGCTTTCATCTTTCCATGAAGAGAAGCAATCTTTATATCCGGCGAAAAAACATTGCGAAGCTTCAGGGTATAATCCAGCACATTTTCCCCATCCATCCCTTCGCTCTCCTCCACCATTGGACAGATCACATAAACCTGCCGTCCCTGACGGATCTGCTTCTCCATAAAGGAATAAGCCTTCGGCCTGTAAGAAGTATCCACCACACAATTTTTAATGGGAAGTCTCTGCGCAGGAAGTTCATCAATTACTGAAATATCCAGATCCCCGTATATAATGATCGCCAGCGTCCTTGGAATCGGTGTAGCACTCATCACCAGCACATTAGGCGGGTTTCCCATAGTAGTCAGTGCTTCCCTCTGTTTCACACCAAAACGATGCTGCTCATCTGTAATAACCAGTCCAAGATTATTGTACTGCACTTTTTCCTGAATCAGCGCATGCGTTCCTATCACCAGGTTAGCCTCTTTTGACGCGATCAGCGCATATTTTTCCCTTTTCTCCTTCGCAGTATCTGATCCTGTCAGCAAAACCGGATGCCCAAAATCAATATTCTGTTCCTGCAGCAATTTCTCCATTGCCTGAAAATGCTGCCTTGCAAGAACCTCCGTAGGTGCCATAAGCACTGCCTGATATCCATTCTCCACAGTCATGATCATTGCAAGAAACGCAAGGATCGTCTTACCACTTCCTACATCTCCCTGAACCAGTCTGGACATCAGAGCCTGGCCGCTTAAATCCCTCTCAATCTCATGCCACACATTCAACTGCGCCTTTGTCAGATCATAGGGCAGACTTTCAATAATCTGCTCTGTCGTCCATACCGGATGCATGGGAAACGTATTCGGTGCTTCCTCCGTCTTCTCCTTCAAAGACTGCACAGCAAGAATAAAAAGAAGAAACTCGTCAAACACCAACCTTCTCCTTGCAGCTAACAGCTCCTGCATATTTTTGGGAAAATGAATCGCAGGAATCGCAAAATTCCTGTCTGCCAGGTGATACCTCTCCTTATACTCATCTGCCAGATACTCTGCCTGAAGCTTCTGCTCATCAAGCACCTGATGGATCAGCTTCACGATCGTCTTATTAGAAAGCCCCGCAGTCAGTCCATAAATCGGCTGAAGACTGTGCAGAATCTCCTCATAAGCCGCAGGCGTAAAAATCTCAGGGTGCTCCATCTGCAGCTTCCCCTGCTTCCTGACGACACGCCCCCGCAGAACAAACCTGCTGCCTTTCCTGACTGCAGAGCGCAGATACGGTGCATTAAACCACGTAACAGAAATTTTCCCCGTAAGATCTGCCACAGTGGTTGTGATCACCTGAAGATTCCGCACCTGATTCACATACACACCCGTTATAACCGCCACAGAAATCGCCACAACAGCTCCCTCTTCCAGAGACCGGATCTCAACAGGCTCCTCATACGCATCATAATTACGTGGATAATAACTCAGAAGAGATTCCATATCCGTAACTCCTATTTTCGCAAATAACTTTTCCGTTTTCTCCCCCACGCCCTTAAGGGTTCTCAAAGATATCGACATCTATCTCCTTTTCCTTTCTAAAAAATCCATCACAAATATAAATTTAACCAAATCAAGTATCCGGCTATCCGGCAGAGCAATTATTCGGTTATAATCAAGTAAAAA
The DNA here is from genome assembly GCF_020553185.1 of Blautia sp. MSK18_10. NCBI lineage: Bacteria > Bacillati > Bacillota > Clostridia > Lachnospirales > Lachnospiraceae > Blautia > Blautia sp. MSK18_10. The sequence continues at coordinate 8,574 of NZ_JAJCGT010000036.1, forward strand.
CGGACTATATCATCCGCCCAGCCAGCTGCCAGGCGGGAAAATTATTTGTTTTTGTGTGCATTTGCAGGGATCTTAGATATTCTTAGGTTCCGGAAAACTGCGTTATGAGCAGACAGTCTCACTGTCTGAGCGAAGTTTGCAACGGAGCGAGTTTGAGAGGGCTGCTCATGCCCTTAGCAGATTTCCGGAACCTTAGAATATCTTAGTTCCCGAAACCGCACACAAAAACAAATAATTTTCCTGCCGTCCCTTTTTAATACGAAAACGGATATACCCACCCTCAACAATGGCCTATACCCGTTTTCATCACATGAACTATTCGTTTATCTCTCTCAAAAACTCTATTATCCTACTCTACAGAAATAACATAATAATAAATCGGCTGTCCACCCGCATTCAGTTCCACATCACACTCCGGATAAGCCTCCTCCAGAACCGTTGCCAGCTCCTCAGCTTCAGCCTCCTCAGTATCAGCACCATAATAAATACTGATCACCTCAGACTCATCATCCACCATCTGGGCAACTGTCTCCTTGGCAACTTCCATGCGGTCCTTGCCAACAGCCAGGATTCCATGATCACCGATACCCATCATATCACCCTCATGGATCTCCTTATCATCAATCCTTGTATCACGCACAGCATACGTGATCTGTCCGGTCTTCACATGTTCGATTGCCTGAAGCATAGCCTCAGTATTCTCCGCACTGTTCTTCTCGGGCACATAACTGATCATGGCAGTAATTCCCTGCGGAATGGTCTTAGTCGGCACAACCACGATCTCTTTATCCTCAGTAAGATCCCTTGCCTGGTTTGCAGCAAGAACAATATTCTTATTGTTCGGGAAAATATAAATAGTCTTTGCATTTACTTTTGCAATGGCATTGAGCATATCCTCTGTACTCGGGTTCATCGTCTGACCGCCCTCGATCAGGTAATCCACACCCAATTCCTTAAAGATCTCTGTCATTCCCTTTCCCACAGATACGGAAATAAAGCCAACTTCCTTCGGCGGCTGTGCTGCTTCTTCTTTTTCTTCCTGTTCTGCCTGCTCTTTCGCCATTTTCTCGGCATCCTTTATAAGCTTCTCCTGATGCTCCTCACGCATATTGTCGATCTTCATACGTGAAAGTGCACCAAAGGTAAGAGCTTTCTCAATAGCCTGTCCGGGATGATTGGTATGAACATGAACCTTCACGATCTCGTCATCTGCAACAAGCACAATAGAATCACCAAGGGACATCAGGAATTTCTTAAATTCATGCTCTGTCTCCTCGGACATCGGCTGGTTCAGAAGAATAATAAACTCTGTACAATAACCAAATTTAATATCAGCCTCTGTCTGTGCATCGATCTTAGTCACAGCAGGACCTTTTGCCTTGTCAAACTGTGTATAATCAATCTCCTTGCCAAGGAAACCATCATATGCACCATGGTATACTTCCAGAAGTCCCTGTCCACCGGAATCCACTACTCCTGCTTCTTTCAGAACCGGCAGCATCTCCGGTGTCTTTGCCAGAGTTTCCTCCGCATGAGCGATCACGCTCTGGAAAAATGTATCCAAATCCTCTGCTGTCTCCGCAAGCTCTACAGCCTTGGCAGCAGCCTCTCTTGCAACAGTAAGGATTGTTCCTTCCTTCGGTTTCATGACTGCCTTATATGCAGTCTCCACACCTTTCTCCATGGCTGCCGCGATATCAATGGCATCCAGTTCCTTACTGTTCTTAACACTTCTGGTAAAGCCACGCAGAAGCTGAGAAAGAATAACACCTGAGTTACCTCTTGCACCGCGCAGGGAACCGGAAGAAATCGCCTTGGCCAGTGACTCCATGTCAGGCTCTCCCAGAGAACCTACTTCTGCTGCTGCTGCCATGATCGTCATTGTCATATTGGTTCCTGTATCTCCATCCGGTACCGGAAATACGTTCAGTTCGTTGATCCATTCTTTTTTAGCTTCCAGATTCTTGGCTCCTGCAAGAAACATCCTGGAAAGTATTCTGGCATCTATGGTTTTGTTATTCACCACAAGTTCCTCCTCTATCCTAATCAATTGCGCGTACACCTTCTACATAAATATCGATCTTATCAATCTCCATTCCTGTAAAGGCCTCGACTTTATATTTGACATTGCTGACAAGGTTGTCTGCAATTGTACTTATATTCACGCCATATGCCACAATAACATGGAAATTCAGGCGGATTTTATTGTCCTCTGTAATTCTGACGCTGATGCCATGTTTCAGGCTGTTCTTTCCAAGAAGCTTTACCAGTCCGTCCTTCATACTGACTGCAGCCATGCCTACGATACCAAAACATTCTACAGCAACGCTTCCTGCGTAGGTTGCGATTACATCTGTGTCAATTATGATCTGACCTAATCCGGAATCTATACGTCCATTCATATGGTTACCTCCAATGCTCATTATTGTATGTAAGTGTATTATAACCTCTTTTCACAGAAAAAGAAATATAATTTTTGAGTTTTTTCCTTTTTTTGCTTGCAAAAGCACAATTCATCTGTTACAATGTAATCTGTTGAACACAAGGTTACTGTTCAGACGCTATGCACACAGCACGACAGTAACAATAAAGCGTCAAGGAGGTGCTATCATGGCTAAATGTGCAATCTGTGAGAAAGCTGCTCATTTCGGAAATAATGTAAGTCATTCACATAGAAGATCCAATAAAATGTGGAAATCTAACGTAAAATCCGTTAAAATCAAGACTGCTGAGGGTGGAGCTAGAAAGACATATGTATGTACTTCTTGCTTAAGATCCGGTAAAGTAGAAAGAGCATAATAACACCATTACCCCTGTTGCAACAGGGGTATTTTTTTGCAAAAAAGACTGTCCCTCTGTTCAGATATTCTTTACCGAATATTCTGCCTGAGCTGACAGTCTTTTTTTATTTCATATGTCAAACGGGATATTCGCAATCTTCTGTAAAGTTAATGACAGAAAAGATGATATCCCAACAACAGGAAAACTCCGGCCGAAACCACCAGAACCACATTTTCTGCGATCAGCATCCCGATTATCATCCCAATCCCTATGAAAAACAGCATAAAGCCGAACAGCTTTTCCAATTCTTCTGCACCTTTTTCATCGGTTTGCTATAGTCTATGCAAAAATTATTTTTCTGATTCGCCGACAGATTCTTCGTCACCTTTTCCGGAGGTAAAACGGTCTACAAAATCCGGAACCATATCAAGGATCTTGGTGAGACCATCCTGATTTTTCACATTGACCAGCTTTGTTGTTCCATTCTGGATTACAAGCACTGCACAGGGAGTCATCTTTCCTGCCATTCCGCCGCCGCCGTTATCCTTCTTCTCTCCGGAAAAAGCACCGGCACCTACACCGAAAGATACATCCATCAGAGGAAGAATGATCGTATCGCCTACATGGATTGCCTCTCCTACCACTGTTTTCGCAGAAATAAAACTGTCCATTCCCTTGAATAATGAATTTACGGTTTCTTTAAAATTGTTTTCATTTGCCATGGTCATGCCCTCCTGGTTTTCCAACGTTTTATAACGTATTTTATATTTTTATTGAAATAAATACTCACTGCTGCCCGCACAGGAACAAATCCGTAGATCCTGCCTTTTGCCCTGATGTTTCCATACAGATAATTCTCACTGTCAAAACGGGGATTGATCTGTATATAATTTTTGTGAAATGGAATTGTCATCCCAAGTACAGCAAGTGCCGCACCTGTCAGCGCCGGATCTTCAAAAGAAAAAGTAACCTGCCCTTCTATCCTTGTAGGAAAAATATGCTTAAGCAAAAATTTTCCATGTTTCCATACAAGCTTTCTGGCAGCTGTCACTCTGGGATGTTCTATAAACGCCTTCCACCAGGACACATTCTTCTTAATCTTCCCGAATGTCCTGCGGATATTTTGCAGTTTTTTACGAATCGACTGAAATATATTTCGGATCCGGTCATAGATCCTTTTTATAAAAAACTGCCTCTTCTTTAGACTATTCCGATCTGTATCATCTGCATTCAGTTCCTGCTGTCCGGATATCTGACTGTTTCTGATCCTCTCTGTATCAGCAGATGTACCTGAAGCTGAATTTCTGTCTGTTTTCAGATCCTCAGTCTCCATATTCTCTGATTTCGGGTGATCAACCACTGATTTTTTATGCTCTTCTTCCCTGTTTCCGTCTGTGCCGGATACAGATACCTTTTCTGCGCCGGATTTCTCCGGATTTTTCCCGGATTTCTTTGTTACAGCCCTCTTCTCCTGCCGTTTTTTCAACAACTTGTCTACGGGAATTCCAAACAGATGAAAGGATATCTCCATCTGCTGATCTTTCCATTCCGCTCTCAGCGAAATCCCATGAAACAGCCAGCTTACGATACCCTCTCCCTCTGTCTGTTTCCAGCCACCTTCTGCCTTGACAGCTGATGCCTTATATCTTACAGGACAGAACAGTACAAGAAGAATTGCCAGTAAAAGAAGGCCCAGCAGAATTCCCAGGATGATCAGTATAAATTTAAGGATCAGCCATAAAATATGTAACATATTCTCACCTGTTTTCTATATATTCAGCTGTTGCGAAGGTTCCCGTTTCCCTGTACATTTCATCGATCAGACTTCGCACCATCTCCAGGGCTTCCTCTTTGCCCTTCGCCATTCCTATGATCTTCGGACAGATTCCATAAAAGCTCTTTTGTATCAGCATTGCTGCAGGAATAATATCCATCAGATTCACAGGATTCTCTGACAGAGTAAGGAGATAAATGCCCAGAACCGGTTTTCCGCTGTTCAGTTTCTTTTTTATCTTCTCAGGATTCTTTACAGATTCCCCTGCAAGAAAATTCTCCTGCCATTTCAGCATCTTACACCCTCTCCCGTTTCTATAACACTTCAGTTACAGTATTTCCATTTTCTCCAAAATTTAAACCGGGCTGCGTTGCAAAAAAACACAGCCCTGTTCTCTCGTTAATAATACTTATGCTGTTTTCCCCAGAGTCCATTGCTTCTCATCTCCAAATATTCCTGATAAGCACGCTCTACGATCTGCTTCTCGTTTGAAAACCTCAGCAGATGATAGATCTCATGAAATTTATAATATCCGGAATCTACAAAAAACTCCTCTCTCTGGGGCTTACTATGATAATTATCCGCAGTCATAAGATACCAGTGTACCTCTTTGGAAACCACGTCCTCCGGAACGGTAAAGTTATATTGGCTCTTTCCGATGTATTTCACAATGGTCGCACGCACTCCAGCCTCTTCCATCACTTCCCGCAATGCTGTCTGTTCATGCGTTTCGCCTGGTTCCACTGTTCCTTTCGGCAATACCCAGCCCTCATAACGGTTCCTGTAAGATTTATACAAAGTAAGAATCTTACCCCGATGAATTACCACACCGCCACAGCTCGTTGCTTCTATCATAATGCAATCCCTCCTGTTTTGCGTGGTATTATAAACTGAGTATAGTATATCTCTTTTTTTCCAAACCCGCAAGCTATAAATATCATTTCATAACATATTACCGATTAATTAGTTACTGTTCACTCCGTTCACAGTAACGTAGCCAAAATTCATTCCAGATTGCCTGCAACATGGAATTTATTATTGCTTATCATAATAATACGCATCAAATATCTGCTCTGCGATGGGCACTGCTGCTTCACTTCCGGTACCGCCATTCTCAACAATGATCGCAACTACCAGATCCGGATCATCCACGTTGGAATAACCGATAAACCAGGAATGACTGGAACCATTCTCATCAAATTCCGCTGATCCGGTCTTGCCTGCCACTGTATATCCTCTTCCGTTCAGAGCCGATGCGGTTCCGTTTTCCACAACACCTTTCATAAGCTTTCCAAGGATATTCGCCTCATTTGTTGTCATCAGACGTTTATAGCTCTCCGGCTCTGTTGTCTTCACTGTCTCTCCGTCTGAACTTACAACAGAATCAATGAGATAAGGCTTCATGAGCTCCCCGCCATTGGCGATTGCACTGGTAATCAGCGCCATATGCATAGGTGATACCAACGTATTACCCTGTCCGATGGCAGTCTGCATAACCTCTGCAACAGAAGATTTTCCATTTAATGTAAAAGTACTCTTTTTATAGGAAGAAAGCGGAAGACTCTTATTAAAAAGAAGATCCTCGGCTGTTTTTTTCAGAGAACTGCCTCCGAGCATGGTTCCGATCTCTGCAAATGCACTGTTACAGGAATTGGCAAAAGCACTGTAAAAATCTTCCTGCCCATGAACAGTTCCGCCATAGCACCTGATCGTGTGATCTTCTTTGGTAATACTTCCCTCACAGAGATAGGAAAATCCCTCCAGACTGCTCTTGGTTCTGAAATAGTCCAGGGCAGTTACCACCTTAAATGTAGATCCCGGAGGATAGGCTCCGTTTGTAGCTCTGTTCAACAGACTGCTGTCATTGGAATCATTTACCAGTGTGTCCCAGTTCTGGGAAATAGTATTCGGGTCAAAGTCCGGTCTGCTCATTTCCACCAGAATCTTACCTGTAGAGGGTTCTATGGCAACAACCGCCCCTCTCCTGTCACCAAGTGCATTATAGGCAGTTGACTGAAGATCTGCGTTTAACGTCGTGATCACAGAATCACCCGTATTTTTCTGATTCTTAAACTCATTTTTCATCTGGTTCAGGAAAAATTCATGAGAAGTCAGAAGCTGGAAGTTCGCCTCTGATTCCAGTCCGCTTTTTCCATTAGTGTCATATCCGACTACATGAGCGAACATATTTGCATAGGGATAAGTACGTTCCTCTGTTCCGTCTTCGTAAACATTGGTCTGGGCAAGCACCTGCCCATCTGCAGATATGATCTTACCTCTTACAACCCTGTCTGAAAAAGTATCCTGCCTTGTATTATAGGGACTATTGATAAAATCATCGCTCTTTGCATAATTAAAGTAGATCAGATATCCGATCATACTGACAAAGATCAGCACAAAAAAGCAGGATACCAGTGTATACTCTCTGTTACGGGGCCTTCTCTTTTCAGAAATCTCCCGGGCTTTGCGCTTCTGGCGCTTCTTCAAATCTCTGCGCCGTTCCTTTTCTTCGATATCTCTCAATTTCTTCGTCCTCATCTTCTCTCAAAATATACAATCCCTGAATGATTGCCAGCATCAGTACTGTACACGCGACAGAACTTCCTCCATAGCTGACCAGAGGAAGAGTTACACCTGTCATAGGGATAAATTTCGTTGCTCCGCCAATTGTCAGAAATACCTGAAATGCATATTCCGTACCAAGTCCAAGTGCGATCAGTTTGTAGAATGGTTTCTTAATCTTAAGCGCAATATTTACGATCATCAAAAAGAAACTCATACATACCAGGATCAGGCAGATTGCAAAAATCCCACCCAGTTCCTCACAGATTGCACTGAATATAAAGTCATTCTTGACAACAGGGATCTTCTCAGGCGAACCCTGACACAATCCCATTCCAAACCATCCGCCGGTTCCAATGGCAAACAGTGACTGGACGATCTGGTATCCTTCATTCTGATATACCGCCATGGGATCCTTCCAGGCTGTCACTCTCTGACGCACATGGCCAAACAGATGATATGCGACAACTGCCCCTGCAGATCCGCCTGCAAGACCAAGTGCCAGATATCCCACATTTCTGGATGCCACATAAATCATCACAAGATATGCCGCAAAGAAGATCACTGCACTTCCAAGGTCTCTGGAAAGTACAAGAATCCCCACATGCAGTCCCGCCACTACCGTAGCCTGGACCACTTTTGAAAAATCAGCACCTTTTCTCAGCAATGCCGCCATAAAGAACACAAATGTAATCTTTATCGCCTCTGAAGGCTGGATTCCCATCAGGGAAAGTTTTGCTCCATAGCTTGTCTTTGCAAGCACAAATACCGCCGCCAGCAAAACGATTCCGATTCCCGCATAAACCCATGTCAGGTCCTTGAGAAATTTCATCTTCCTGATCAGGACAGGTACGATCAATGCCACCACATTTACGCCTGCCACAATCACCAGCTGTCTGGTAGCTGTGGAAACATCCAGCCTGCACAGCATAATAAATCCTACGCTGAGAAGCATGCACATATTGTTGAGCAGTAAAATCGATGCTTTCTTATAAAAAATCCTGTACAAAATCTGGATTCCCGCAAAAAATGCCATCATTTCGATATAAAACAACACGACCTGAAACTTACCTGTCTTCAGGTAGATGACCAGAAACGCAGTGAAATCCATAAAAAAGATAAGCATCAGCTGCTGGCGCAGCGATTCGTTTCTCTCCTCCTCACTCTGCTGTTTCACCAGATAGAAACAGTGAAAGGTATAAATCACCATCAGGGTAAGGATCACATACTTGGATAATTCTACAATTACATTAATCATATGCCTTACTCGGCTCCTCTTTTAAAATGTCCCTTTGTATATTCCCGTTTCGGAGGATTCTTCCCATCACGATAAACATCTCTGAACTCTTCATATATCTTCACCGCATCCTGAGGCTTCTCAATGGTAAATGCAAGTCTCAGGGAAGAGACACCAAGTCTGTCTATCTGTGATTTCTCTTTCAACAGGCCGTAAGGGATACTGTTGTAAATGATATTATAGCAGGGTATACAGAAATCTGTATTCTCAGTTTTCCATGGGTTACATATACATTTCGCCGTAAATTCTTTATCGTAACGGTCTTTTAAAGTTACCCCTTCTTCCTTATGATTACATCCGTAAAGATTTTTATGCACACACTGGGCCGATATCATAAGAGGCAGATATCCATAGATCAGCATCTCGCTGTCCCGGTTATCTCTGTGGCGGATTTCCCCTTCGTTCAGCTCAAGCGGTACCGTATTTCTGAGGACTTTCTGATCTTTCCAGAAATCAGCAGCTTCATCATTCCATGTATACATACTGTGATCCAGAACACATTTCTCAGCCAGACCTGCCTTTCGCAGAACTGCAAAAGTCTCCAGATTTCTTACCAGAAATCCTGTCATTCCTCTATCCATCCACTCTCTGATCCTGGTGAGAAGTTCCCGGGGCATCTCACCTCTCATAATATGTGGAAGAGACAGATACATCTCCATTCCTCTGCTTACACAGTCATCCAGGCAGACCTCCATGGCATCAGCGTTCAGATACATTCCATGTATCCCCTCTTTTTTATATAACGCCAGTGCAGTGGATTTTTCTTCACAGGAAATATAAATCGGAAGATTTTTCTGCTTTGGCGAATCTGCTTTTCTTCCGGCATCCTCTGATAAGCGTTTCTTCCCATTATTTTCTTCTCTCTTATATGGTTTGAGCAATTCATTTTCCAGAGATTCCAGTGCCTCTCTTCTCGCCTCATTCAGCATTTTCATCGGGATAAAAATATTCTCATCCATCTGGATTTCCAGATTTTCCCACTCATATTCTGTATTTCCAAGCTTCTCCATCTGTGAACGGATGCGCTCCTCTGTCAGCGGCTGGTTCTGCGCATACTGTACCTCACCCACAGACGCAGATCCATGGATTCCCCTGCATGACACATCCAGTATAGCAGGACTTCCCGGAAAAAGAATGAATGTTCCCTGAATTTTTTCTTTCTTTTTTCTTAATACAGGACTGACATCTCCTGTTTTCTTCTCATTGCTGAATGCCATCATGGACGGACCATTCTGCATCTGATAATAACCGGTACAGGAACCTCCCCTGTTAAACAGATCCAGCAGATATCTCTTATCTTCCTCTGCTACCCTGTAATTCTCAGCTCCCTTCTCAAAAAGAAGATCCAGGTACTTCCGATATACAGAAGTTACCCCTGCTGTATATCCCGGCTGCTTCATCCTGCCCTCTATCTTAAGAGAAGTAACACCAGCCTCCAGAATCTGCGGAAGAATCTCTATCGTAGAAATATCCTTCAGACTCAGAGGACATAGTTCTTGCGCTTTCCTTTTCTCTGACCGTCTGCCATTTTCCCCGCAACAAAGTGCCGTCTGGTAAGGCAGACGGCAAGGCTGTGCACACCTTCCTCTGTTACCGCTTCTTCCACCCAGGATACTGCTCATCAGGCACTGTCCCGAATAACTGTAACATAAAGCTCCATGGATAAAAGATTCAATCTCGATAGGACTTGTCTCATGCATCCTCCGGATTTCCTCAAGGGAAAGCTCTCTGGCAGTTACCACTCTGGAAGCACCCTGTTCTTCCAGAAACTTCATCCCCTCCGGACCTGTCACAGTCATCTGCGTGCTGGCATGAAGATGCATACCCGGAAACATCTCCCTGATCATCTTAAACACACCCATATCCTGAACGATCACCGCATCCAGACCTTCCTTATAATATGGAAGCAGATAATCATACAACTGTTCAGACAGTTCCCTGTTCTTCAACAGCGTATTCACTGTCAGATAAAGTTTCCTGCCATGGATATGAGCAGTATCAATGGCACGCAAAAGCTCTTCCTCTCCGAAATTCTTCGCATAGGCCCGCGCGCCAAAGGCTGCTCCCCCTACATAAACCGCATCTGCACCTGCACCGATCGCTGCCTCAAATCCCTCATAGGAACCGGCAGGTGCCAGAAGTTCAATCTCTTCTCTTCTCAATTCTATACCTCACGTTTTCTATAACAGTCATCTTAAATGCATTATTTATGAGCATTGCTATAATATTCAAATCGAATACATATGAAACAAATCATAAAGGGGAAATCACCGAAGTAATCCCCCCTCTGTTATTTCAGCAGCTCATCAATCTGCTTTTCCAGTTCCTTATTCTTTCCCTCCAGAAGGCTCTTCTGTTCCAGGGCTTCCTGTTCATGCTTCTGCGCTTCCTCAATCTGCATACGAAGCGAGATCAGCTCATGCTTCAGATCATACATCTCCTGATCCTTCTGCTGTAAATCCTGTTCAAAAACCTCCGCCTGTTTCTTTGCCTTAAAATAGTCATCTGTAATATTCAGGCTGATAAGTGTATGCTTGGTCTCCATGGGCTGTCTGCTGTAACCCGGCATAGCACTTAACTCATCCATCTTTTTATTTATATAGGATGCTACTTTCTGAAAATATTCTTCCGATTCATAGCCTCCCAGCGTAATAATCTTACCACCTATGATTACCTTTGCTGTATTTTTGACCGCCATCCGTACGAGCCTCCTGTATCTTCCTTCAATCTGCCCGGAACCCCGGACATTTACTTCATTATACTCGAAAGCAGTCGAAATGTATAGGAATTTTTAAAAAACTTTTACTTTTTATATTTTTACGCCCTTAACTTCAGTTTTTCTCCGGCATCTGATAGCCCAGATGCTCATACGCAAGCGCCGATGCCATACGTCCTCTCGGCGTACGGTTCAGGAACCCATTCTGCAGCAGATAAGGCTCATACACATCCTCCAGCGTACCGGAATCCTCCCCTATCGCCGCAGCCAGAGTCTCCAGTCCCACAGGACCACCCTGAAAATTCACGATCATAGTCTGAAGAATCCTTCTGTCAATCTTATCCAGACCATACTGATCCACTTCCAGAAGATTCAGCGCAAAACACGCCACATCATAAGTAATCCGTCCATCATACTTCACCTGCGCAAAATCACGAACCCTCTTCAGCAGACGGTTGGCAAGCCTCGGAGTTCCCCTGGATCTCTTGGCAATCTCAGCCGCACCCTTCTCATCAATCTCCACTCCAAGAACCTGAGCAGAACGGATAATGATCGTCTTAAGCTCCTCATGAGTATAAAACTCCAGATGATGCATCACACCAAAACGGTCACGAAGAGGTGCAGACAGAAGTCCTGCCCTGGTAGTCGCCCCCACCAGTGTAAACTTCGGCAGATCCAGACGTATAGACCTGGCAGAAGCTCCCTTCCCGATCATAATATCAATAGCATAATCCTCCATAGCAGGATAAAGGACCTCCTCCACCTGCCTGTTCAGGCGGTGAATCTCATCCACAAACAGAATATCTCCCTCCTGCAGATTATTAAGGATCGCAGCCATCTCCCCCGGCTTCTCAATAGCCGGCCCGGAAGTCACCTTCATATGAACCCCCATCTCATTGGCAATAATCCCCGAAAGAGTAGTCTTACCAAGCCCCGGAGGACCATAAAACAAAACATGATCCAACGCATCATGCCTCTGCTTCGCAGCCTCTATATAAACCTTCAAAGTACTCTTGGTCTTCTCCTGACCAATATAATCATCCAACGTCTGTGGCCGGAGATTCCCCTCCAGAGAAAAATCCTCCTCCGTCACATCCGTAGTTATAATACGTTTCTCCATCTGTTACCCATCCTAACCTATAACAATTCTATAACAATACAGGCAATCCAATCTACCAGAGCGTGAAATCCTGCTTCAATTAAAAATTCTTCAGTGCAGCCTTCAAAAGACCTTCCACATCATCCGGCGGCACATCCGTAACCTTACGCACCGCACGAAGCGCATCCGCACTGCTGTATCCCAGCGCAACCAGAGCCTCAACAGCCTCCTGCCTGCCATCCAAAACCTCACCGGCTCCCACTGCTGCCCTCTCCTGCTCATGAGCCAGCTTCAATTCAAACGCATCCTCCAGCTTCATCTTATCCTTCAGCTCAAGAATCAGCTTCTGAGCCGTCTTCTTCCCGATACCCGGAGCCTTCGACAACGTCTTCACATCATCCGAAAGAATTGCAAACCTCAATTCATCCGCCGTAATCCCCGCCAGAACTCCCAGCGCAGCCTTCGGCCCCACACCATTCACGCCAAGAAGCAGCTTAAACATCTGCAGATCATCCTTAGCCCTGAACCCATACAGCTTCATGGCATCCTCTCTCACACTGAAATAAGTATGGACCTTCACATCCTCCCCCATACGAATCTCAGACAAATCCGCCCCCGTCATATATATCTCATAACCAATCCCCCCGGCCTCAACAACCACCGAGTTCTCAGTCATATCCACAGTCATTCCATGAACAAACGCAATCATGATACATCCTCCGTCCCAAATTCATCACTTCCGATTCATCATACCACATCCCACCCCATAACGCAAACATATATTCGCGTCCCTTAATCGAACAAAAAGAACTGCCATGCCTTCACACAGCAGTTCTTTCTCCCATTACTGAATAATATGTCTCGGACAAACCTCTTTACAAGCCCCACAATTCGTACACTTACTATAATCAATATGCGCACAGAAATTATCAACCGTAATCGCCCCATTCGGGCAAGTCTTCTCACACTTCTTACATCCGATACAGCCAACCTCACACGCAGAAGTAACAGCCTTACCTTTCGCATGAGAACTACACTGCACAAACGTAGTCTGCTCATAGGGCACAAGCTCGATCAGATGCTTCGGACACTTGGCAACACACTTACCGCAGGCCTTACAAGCCTCCTTATCAACAACCGCCACACCGTTCACAACATCAATCGCCCCAAACGGACAGGCCTTCACGCAGCTTCCAAAACCAAGGCATCCATAAGTACAGGACTTCGCACCACCACCGGGAATGAAAGCCATCATCTCACAGTCTTCCACACCTGTATACTCATAATTATCCTTCGTCTTCTCACAGGTACCCGCACACTTCACATACGCCACCTGACGGGCAGTCTCCACAACTTCCTGTCCCATGATCGCTGCGATTACTTTTCCGACAGGCTCACCGCCTACCGGACATCCGTTTACAGGTGCCTCACCTTTGGCGATCGCTGCTGCCAGACCATCACAGCCGGGATAACCACAGCCACCACAGTTATTACCGGGAAGCGCCTCACGAACAGCAACTTCCTTCTCATCCACTTCCACAGCAAACTTCTTACCGGCAACACCAAGGAAAACACCGATAAAAAGACCTACTGCCGCAACCAGTACAGTTGCCGCGATAATTGCTCCTATATTCATACCAGTCCCCTCCTTAAATCAGTCCTGAAAATCCGAAGAAGGCAATTGCCATCAGTCCGGCTGTCAGCAGAACTGTAGGGAATCCCTGGAAGGATTTTGGAATGTCATTGTATGCGATTTTCTCACGGATACCAGCCATCAGCACGATGGAAATAGTAAAGCCCACTGCTGTTGCAAATCCGTTCACTGTTCCCTGAAGAACATTATACTCTTTCTGCACGTTTGTAAGGGCAACACCAAGAACCGCACAGTTTGTTGTGATCAGTGGAAGATACACACCAAGTGCCTGATACAGGGAGGGCATTGTCTTCTTAAGGAACATCTCTACAAACTGTACCAGCGCCGCAATCAACAGGATGAATACGATAGTCTGCAGATAAGTCAGGTTCGTAGGAACCAGGATAGCATTGTAAATAATACCTGTCACAAAAGATGACAGTGTAATAACGAAAATGATCGCACCGCCCATGCCGGCTGCTGTCTCAACACTCTTGGAAACACCAAGGAAAGGACAGAGGCCAAGGAACTGGCTGAGGACTACGTTATTTACAATCGCTGAGCTTACAAGTATGATCAAAAGTTCTTTCATAATCCATTACCCCCTTTTTCCCTTACACATGGTATTGCCACAGGCTGCACAGCTTCCGCCGCAATCAGGATTGCTTGGATCAATGCCACGTTTGGCTGCACCGATTTTGAATTTGTTCTGTAATGCAGAAAGCGCTGCCAGAACAAAGAATGCTCCGGGTGCCAGGATAAAGATTGTAATCGGTTCATAACCTGCCTTACCTGCTGCAGCATCTGCCAGAGGAAGAATCTGATGTCCGAACAGAGAACCTGCGCCGATCAGCTCACGTACTGCACCGATACAGGTGATACTTAAGGTAAATCCAAGGCCCATACCAATACCATCAAACAGAGAGGCAATCGGTTTATTCTTGGATGCATATGCTTCTGCACGTCCAAGGATGATACAGTTAACTACAATCAGAGGAATATAGATTCCAAGGGAGTCATACAGGCTTGGAATAAATCCCTGTAAAAGAAGCTGTACAACTGTTACAAAGGAAGCAACAACTACGATAAATGCAGGCATACGCACTCTGTCCGGAATAAAGTTTCTCAGAAGAGAGATCATTAAGTTGGATGCTGCAAGGATCACTGTTGTAGTAAGTCCCATTCCGATACCATTGGTTGCAGATGTGGTGATAGCCAGTGTAGGACACATACCAAGCATCAGTACAAAGGTAGGATTTTCTTTGATGATTCCGTTATATAAACGTTCAGCAGGTGTGTTTGGTTTCATCACTGATTTCCCCCTTTCTCATACTGGAATGCACATAATCCGGCATTAACACCGTTTGTCATGGCATTCGTTGTAATAGTGGCACCACTTAACGCATCGATCTGATCATCCGCTGTGGCACCGGTCTTTGTATATTCAAATTTGTCTACGTTCTTATCTTTGAACTGATCCTTAAATGCATCTGTGTTTGCTCTCATACCAAGACCTGCGGTCTCACCGATGGAAAGAATGGAAATTCCATTTAAGGTACCGTCATCCTGGATACCCATTGCAAACTGGATATCTCCGCCGTAACCCTCGGAAGTGGTTACTGTAAATGCATATCCCAGTTCATTGCCTGAAGCATCTTTGGCAAGCATAGTCTCATCTATGGACTGTGCCGCATATCCGTTCTCATCCAGATAAGACTGCATGGCATCCGCATCCACATCCACTGTCTCAAAGCTGTCCGCATCTGCAAATACTGCCTTATACGCATCCTGTTTCGCCTGTGCTTCCTGCTTTGCAATAGGATCTGCTGTAATATCCTGGACTACACCAAGGGCAAGTCCTGCCACCAGTGTGATCACTGTAATGGCTATGGTATCTTTGATAATTCTGTTACTCATGCCTTTTTGCCCCCTTTCCCAAATGCCGGGTGACGAGTCACACGTTCAATCATCGGAACTAACAGGTTGCAGAAAATGATCGCATAAGATACGCCCTCTGCGGAACCGCCGAAGAGACGGAAGACCGCAGTCAGTACACCAAGACAGACACCGTATACATACTGTCCTCTTGGTGTGATCGGTGTTGTGACATAGTCTGTAGCCATAAACCATGCACCAAGCATAAGACCACCGCCGAAGATGTGGCTGAACAGATAGTTCACGTCAAATCCCTTGCCTGTTCCAAGCATGTAAAGGATTACAAATACTGCGAAACTTCCAATATAGGTAAGCGGAATCTTCAGATCGATCACCTTGAAAACCAGAAGGATTGCTGCTCCGATCAGGATCGCAAGGGCAGAAGTCTCACCGATAGTTCCCTGGATATCACCGATAAACATATGTAATACAGATACAGAACTGTCTGTAAATCCATTCTGTTTCAGAGCTGCCAGAGGAGTTGCACCGGATACAGTATCTACCACACCTCTGAAGCTGTCGCTTACTGCGAAGTCTGTCATCTTTCCTGCGAAAGAGATCATCAGGAAACATCTTCCTGCAAGTGCCGGGTTCATGAAGTTCTGTCCCAGACCACCGAAGAGCTGTTTTACAACGATGATCGCAAATGCACTGCCAAGTACAGGCATCCAGAGCGGAATTGATGCAGGCATATTTAATGCAAGTAATAAACCTGTAACAACTGCACTGAAGTCTGTAATTGTGTTCTTCTTATGCATCAGCTTGTCATAAATCCACTCAAAGAATACACTGGAAGCGACGGTGATCACTACTACCAGTAAGGCACGAAGGCCAAAATTATAAATTCCAAACAGTGTGGTCGGCAGAAGCGCCAGTGCCACAAGCTGCATGATTTTGCTTGTTGTCATCTTATCCCGGACATGGGGATTGGATGATACATGTAACATCTGATCCATTACGATGTCCCCCTTTTACTTTTTCTTACGGCTTGCCAGAACCATCTTACGCATAGATTTGATCATCTGGGTCAGCGGACGCTTGGCAGGGCAGATATAACTGCAGCAGCCACATTCGCAGCACTCCATACCATCAAATTTCTGGAAGCTCTTCATGTCACCATGCTCTGCAAAGGTTGCAAGTCTTGCAGGAATGACATGGCCGGGACAGACTCCTACACATCTGCCGCAGTTAATGCATGCAGTCTGTTCGGCATCTGCCACATCATCCTTCTCCAGGCAGAGACATGCGGAGCTTGTCTTAATACATGGTACATGAGTGTCATACATGGCAAATCCCATCATAGGACCACCTGAAATTACTTTGGATACATTGTCTGTCAGTCCGCCGGCAGCTTCTATAAGCTCTGCCATATCTGTTCCGGAAAGGACATCAAAGTTCTGCGGATTCTTAATCCCCTGTCCTGTTACTGTCACGATACGGTCCATAACAGGTTTTCCAAGGATAACGGCTTCATAAACAGCAATTACGGTATCTACGTTGTCAACTACGCATCCTGCATCTGCCGGAAGCATGGCAGAGTTGATCTCTCTGTCTGTGACAGCCTTGATCAGGAAACGCTCACCACCCTGTGGGTACTTGGTCATCAGCTCTGCTACTTCAATACGTGGAATATCTTTTACCATTTCTTTCAGTTTCGCAATACAGTCAGGCTTGTTATCCTCAATACAGATGTATCCCTTCGCATTGTCAAAGAGCTTCAGCATAACTCTTAAGCCCTCGATCAGCTTCTCAGAGTCATCCAGCATTCTTCTGTAGTCACTGGTAAGATAGGGTTCACACTCGGCACCGTTTACAAGGATATGATCGATCTTGTCCGGTTCCTTTGGCGCAAGCTTTACCTGTGTGGGGAATCCGGCGCCGCCCATTCCCACAACTCCGCCTTCTTTAATTCTCGCCAGAATTTCCTCTTTCGAAAGATCTTCCAGACGTGCAGGAGTAAATTCCACACTTTCATACTGCTGGTCATTCTCAATGATAATGGAATTGACCATAGAACCTGTTGCTGTCAGGCGCGGTTCGATTCCTTTTACCGTACCGGAAACAGACGAATGGATCGGTGATGAGACAAACCCCGCAGCATCTGCGATCTTCTGTCCTGCGAGCACATAGTCTCCCTTCTGAACTATCGCTGCAGCCGGAGCACCGATATGCTGGGAAAGAGGATATACCATATCTCCCTTTGGCAGATATTTCACTACCGGACTGTTCTTGGATAATTCTTTTCCGTCATAAGGATGAACACCACCCTTAAAGGTTAAAATTCCCATTTCGTTCCCTCCTTTTATATATTAAGCACCACCAAAGTGCTCTATTTTTGATAAAATCCATATACTTTTTTGTACATTTTTATCAACCTGTTTATAATATAAACCATTTTTTCAAAAAAAGCACTACCCAAATTTCATTTTCTTGTGTATAATTAAATACAATTTCAGAAAGGAAAAATTATTAACATGATTGTTAAAAAAATGCCCATTTTACAAGGGTTTCCAGACTTTGAGACTGTTAAATTTTTCACCGGAAAATTCTTCCAAAAATACAATTTTACACCTGTTTTTTACGACATTGAAACCACCGGATTATCAAGAAATTCCACGTATTTATACCTGATCGGAGCTGTTGGAATTGAAGATGAAACTTGGTATTTTTATCAATGGATGGCCGAAAATGCCAGTGAAGAAGAGACAATTCTGAGAATTTTTTCACAATTTCTTCAGCAATATAATTTGATGATTTCTTACAACGGAGAACGATTTGACCAGCCCTATCTGGAAGCACGATATGAAAAATATGGAATCCCCTCTCCATTTACAGGAAAACAGTCTCTGGATCTCTACCTGATATTAAAACCGTTAAAGTCACTTTTAAAACTGCCCGCCATGAAACAGCCCTGCATGGAAGAATTTCTGGGGATCAAAGACAGGATTTATGATAATGGTAAGGAATGCATTAAACTTTACAAAGATTTTCTGAAAAAAAGAGATGCCTTTACAGCTGATGAAATCCTTGGACATAACCTGGAGGATGTGCTGGGACTGGGAAGAATTTTTGATATGCTGGGATATCTTTGCATCTATGATGGAGATTATGAAGTTACATACAGCGAATTTGACGGAGACAACCTGATCCTGAAGCTGAAGCTCCCCTGCACACTGCCACAGGAATTTTCCAATGGAAACACCGACTTCTATCTGACAGGAAAAGACGAAGAAATCAATTTAATTATCAAAACAACTGACGGGAAACTGAAACAATACTATGCAAATTATAAGGATTACTATTATCTCCCGGAGGAGGATACGGTTATCCCGAAATCTCTCGGATCCGGAATTGACAGAAAACACCGGAAAGCAGCAACCAGAAATACCTGTTACACCTGGTTTACCTGCTCCGATGCCTTCCTCAGTTCTCCCGTACAGCAGAAGCAATATCTGACATATACGCTTTCCTGTCTGATTGGAACTCTAGAACGTGTCTGAAAAATCCTCTGTGATCATATATAAATATCGTCAAAAGCAATTTCCAATGGATTGTGAAGAGAAAAAGCCCTCTCACTGCTGACTGAGAAAATATAACCGTCAAATTCCATTGTCTCAAAAAAGCATGGCCTTTCTGAGGATTTTCCGAGGACAAACCCATCTGCTGTGGGAACCACTTCAAAAGAATCCAAAGGAAGGCTCATTCCTCTGCCTGTCATTTTCATATAACTTTCTTTTAATGTCCAGAGCGTAAAAAACGCCTTATCTTTGTTCTTCGCAGCCTTGATGTAAGCAAGCTCTGAATGGTAGAAATAATGTTCTGCCACCTCAAGAGGCGCATTGGCATTTTTCTCAATATCGCACCCGACTTCGCAGTCTGACAGCACACCCACAACATAGTCCCCCGCATGAGATACATTAAAAAAAAGGCCATCCACAACCGGCTTTTCATTGTCAGAATATCTCAGGCAGCTTTCCGTAAGCCCGTTTTCATCGAGAATTTTTCTGATGATGATCCCTGCACCCAGACTTCTTTTGCGGTCATCAGGCATACGATACCTGATGACCTTTTCTCTTCTTCTGATCCCAACCAGATCCAGAAGCCTTTCATTCTTAAGCGGATCCTCAAAATGATTAATATTGATCCTGTATAATTTCTGCATCTGATCAACAGTTACTTCTTCTGAATATCGATCTTGCTGTCAAACCCTGTAAGGCTGAATACATCGTAAACCTCATCAGAAACATTGATGATCTTAAATCCATCCTTTTGAGCCATTTTTTTGTAGGCTACGATCACCTGACGTAAGCCTGCAGATGAAATATACTCCAGATTTGTAAAATCAAATACCAGACTTGTGATGCTGTCTTCAAGTCCGGACAGAGCCTCCCCTAACTGGGGAGCTGTCTGTGTATCAAGCCATCCGCTGATTTCCATAGTTGCTTTGTTACCTTCTGTTTTTGTGATAATTTCCATTGTAATTTTCCCTCCTGAATCAATCAAAAAATGTAAGTCTGTCAAGTGCTGCAATTGCATTTTCCAGATATCTGTCATCTGTAACCGGCCATTTATAATCCAGCCTGTACAGAACCTGTGCTGTAAAACGATTGCTGTAATCAATGGTATAGATTTCATTTTCATTATGTGAGGTATAGGCGATCAGTCCGGAAACCGCATCAGAATCCTGACCGGTCTTTGCAAATTCCTTCACTGCTGCCTCAAACTCCTCATCTCTTACAATATCAATCCTGAATCCATAGCTGCGCATTGCGTAGATCAGGTCTGCCATATAAATATGATGGCTGTTGCATGCATGGAATACAGTAAATCTCCGGTCGGTCTGAGCCAGTCTCAGAACTGCCAGCGCAGTAGAATCAATCGGTGAGAATTCTGCCACCTCATGCATACCGCCCATAGGGAATTTACCTACAGCCACATAACCTCTCAGGCTGCGAAGGAATCCATTGGTAATGAAATTAATCTGGAACTCACCGTCAGAGTTTCGGCTCATCAGATTACCTACCCGGACTACCTTGCCGTCCAGTCCCTCGGAAACTGCTTCCAGAACCGCCCTCTCTGCCAGGAATTTGGTACGGATATATTCATTGGTAATATTCTGTCCGATGTACAGATCATTCTCACAGAAAACTCTGGACATTGGCGGAACACCGTCAGAACCTTCTCCCGCAACGGAAACCGTAGAAATCTGGATCAGTCTGCGGCCGTTATTCTTACAGAAATCGATCAGATTTTCCACACCCTGCACATTAATTCTTTCCAGTACATCATCAGCCGCAAAATGCTTTACGCAGGCAGCGCAGTTAATGATGGTGCTGAATTTGTATTCTGAAAATCCTGTTACCTGTTCCTTTGAGGTAATATCCCCATCCACACAGATAATACGGCTTTCAAACAGCTCTTTGTATGGATCATCAAAATAGTACATCAGCATGTTCATCATTCGCTTTTCAGACGATTCATATTTGCCCTTACGTACAAGACAGTAAACCTTACCGTCATAATTGTCAATGAATGCTTTAAGGACATGGATCCCCAGGAAACCTGTGGCACCTGTGACCATAATATCTCCCAGCTTTTCCTTTGTGATCCGGTCTGCATTTTCTTCTGTATTTGCGCTGATCACATTCTGGATCCTGTTATAGTTATAATCCGAAAATTCATTCTTGCTCTGTGCAGCCTCTGTAACTCCGTCATCATCAACCAAAGCTGCAAGTTCCCGTACAGTAGGATATTTGAAAATATCCGCATATACCAGTGAAATATTCTTTGACAGACACATAACAGCAACCTTGGATGCAGTAAGGGAAGATCCGCCCAGCTCAAAGAAGTTGTCCTCAATCCCTACTCTTTCAATTCCCAGTGCTTTCTCAAAAATCTCACAGAGTGCTCTCTGAGCTGCAGTAACCGGCTCTACATAGCTGGCAGTGTTCGTGGTTACCTCCGGCATTGGCAGTGCTTTTTTATCAATCTTACCGCCCGGTGTCACAGGCATTTCCTCAATGCTGACAAAGAAAGACGGCATCATATAATCCGGGATCAGCGGCTCCAGGAAGGTCTTCAGTTCATCCTCCGGGATGGCTTCTCCTGTATAATAAGCTGTGATATATTTATTTCCACCCTTTTCAATTACTGTAACGGCTGCATTTTTCACCAGCTCATGTTTCAGAAGGGCACCTTCGATCTCACCAAGCTCCACACGATATCCTCTGATCTTCACCTGTGAATCGATCCGGCCTATGTACTCAATATTTCCGTCACCTTTCATGCGGACCATATCACCGGTCCTGTAAAGACGGCTTTCATGCTCACATACAGCAAATGGATTTTCTACAAACACAGATGCTGTTTTTTCCGGAAGATTATGATATCCTCTGGCAATCTGCCTTCCTGCGTGACAAAGTTCGCCGGACGCACCCACCGGAAGCCGGTTCAGATTCTCATCCACAATGTAGCTGCGCACATTCCGCTGTGATTTTCCGATCGGGATGTTGTCATACTGTCTGTCTACCAAAAACTCTGTGGAAGAAACCGTATTCTCTGTAGGACCGTAGCCATTGATCATCTGATAGGTACGGTTACGGTAATGCTTGAATTTCTCGCCGCCAAGTGTAACAAATTTAAGAGCAGGTGCATCCTCCAGAAGTTCTGTAACCAGTTCTCCCATCTGGGTAGGGAAGGTTACGGTGGTGATCTCTTTTTCCTTTATATATCTGCTTATGGCAATGGCGTCCTTACGGATACTCTCCGGTAAAATATACAGGACTGCTCCTGCGGTAAGAGGTGCAAACAGATCGATCACTGATGCATCGAAACAGAAGCTCGCAAACTCTGCCACAATGTCATCCGGTGAAGTATTTCTGCTCAGTGTGATATATTCGATCAGGTTCAACAGATTTCTGTGCTCGATCATAACACCCTTTGGCTTTCCTGTGGAGCCTGAGGTATAGATCATATAGGCAAGGTTCTCCGGTTTCGGAGAAATAAGCTCTGCAGAAAGTTCAAAATCCTCAGCCTCATCTGACACACTGTCCAGACTGATCACATTTCCGTCATAAAATTCCACAAGATTCTGATACTGATCGATCACAAGGAGATTTCTTGCTCCTGAATCCTTCAGCATATATTCAATTCTGCTCTGTGGATACTCCGGATCCAGAGGAACATAAGCTCCGCCGGCCTTCATAACACCCACATAGGCTACTGTATATTCCTTTGTCCTGCCGCACAGGATACCTGCTGCCTGTTCCGGTCCAAATCCGTTTTCCGTAAGCTTCTGAGCAATATAATCAGACATTCTGTCCAACTCTCTGTAAGTAAAATCTCCGGAGTCATCCCGCACTGCCGGTCTGTCCGGATATCTGGCAGCCATCTCCTTAAACAAATCTATGAAGGTCTTTCCTGCATGTTCCGGAATATCCTCCATCTGAGTTTCTTCCTCAAACATCAGCCGGATATCAGCCGGATCGCATTCCCTTAAGATTCCCTCTGCAGTGGTTTCCAGATTGTCAGCCAGATACCGGATAGTTTCCTCATGGTACATATCCCCTCTGTACTCAATCTCAAAGACAAATCTGTTCTTTTCAATGGAAATGCTGACAGAAACCGGTGCCTTTGCCATGTTCAGGCTGACAGGCTCCTCCTGTGCATATTCCCCGCCAATGGTGTCAAAAGCAAAATTGTCGCCCTGGTAAATAACCATGGCATCTGCCTTAATATCAAACTCATGGCTGATCTGTGAGAAAGGATAAATATCGTTGTTCATGGAATCGATCAGCTGTTTCTGTACACCGCTTAAGCAATCTTTGGCTGTTCCTGAGAAATCGCAGAAAACAGGGAGTGTTTTTACCAGCATACCCACTGTTTCCGAAAGTCTGGAATCGTTTCTTCCATGGTAAATAGTGGTAAATACAGCATCCTTTTTGAAATTATATTTTCCAAGTGTGATACCAAAAGCGGAAATGAAGAATACATTCTCCGTAATTCCATGCTTTTTACAGAATTCCTTCACATCCTGCACAGAAATGGATCTGGTCTCTCTGTGGTAAAGTTCTGCTGTTGGAGCCGCACCGTTTTTGTCCGGATAGAAGCTGATGCTTCCACCTGCATGTTCAAATACTGACTTATAATAATTCTCTGCATTTTTATAGATATCACCTGCCAGGGCATCTCTGTTATCCAGTGCCAGATCATAGGAAGTATAACCTTCCGGTTCCAGCTTCTCACCGCTGTAAGCTCTGTTAATATCATTAATTATAATAGCCAGAGATGTACCATCGGCAACAATGTGGTGAAGGTCCAGGAACAGATAATTGCCATCACAGGTTCTGTAGATTTCAAACCGGAAAAGCTGTTCATTAAACAACATATATGGACGTACCAGAGTGTCTCTGTTCATTCCGTTTAAAATCGGTGTTTTATAACTGAGCCCATCGTTTCGTTTCTGAAGTACATTTCCGTTGTCATCCATAAACAGACGGGTTTTCAGATAAGGATGCGCCTCAACAGTACTGTCAATGGCTTCTGCCAGTCTGTCCAGATCCACCTTGTTATCAAGCTTTAACAGATACGGGATATTGTAAATAGTAGAACCCATATTTGCAGTACACTCAATGAAAATCCCCTCCTGAGTGTTGGTAAGAGGATAACTTTCCTGTACTTCCCTTTTGCTTTCTTTTCCCGCAGTTTTTACAAATTCCTCCATCATTCGGATAGTAGGATGATTCTTAATATCTGAAGTTTTGATCACAATGTCAAAGGCTTTGGAGATCAGGATATTCAGCTTAATGGCAGTGATGGATGTCAGACCTGCCTCATAAATATCTGTGGTAATCCCAAAATCCGTATACCCCAGAACCTCTGCGATACAGTCAAATAATATCTGCTGAACCTCATTCTCAGGCTTAATGATCTCCGCTGCTTTTTTCTCAGGCAGAGGAAGAGCCTTTTTATTTACCTTCTGGTTCTGGTTCAGAGGAATTTTGTCAATCTGCATGGTAACTGCAGGTACCATATAGGCAGGCTTTGTCTCTTTAATAAAATCATTCAGGGCATTGATATCAACAGTGCTGTCCGATACCACATAGGCAGCAATATATTTTCCACCATTTGGATCATCAAAGGCAACTACAGTGGCATCCCTGATGCCCTCATATCTGCGAATCACTTCCTCAACCTCAGAAAGCTCAATCCTGAAACCTCTGATCTTAACCTGGGAATCCTTTCTGCCAATGATCTGGATATTTCCATCCGGAAGAAATCTTGCCACATCACCTGAATGATACATCACTTCGTATCCCGGTGTATCATCATAAAGATTCTTTGTATAGACCTCGGCAGTTTTTTCCGGCTTGTTAAGATATCCTCTGGAAACCTGCCAGCCGGTGATCATCAGCTCTCCGCATGCACCGGGAGGAAGCATATGCCCCAGCTTGTCTGTAATATAAAGCTTCACATTGTCAAGTGCTTTTCCGATCGGGACATTTGGATAATATTTGTCCACTTCAAATACAGTCGTAAAAATAGTCGCCTCTGTAGGTCCATAAGCATTGATAAACTTATAATCTTTTGGCGGCTCACATGGAACCAGTTTCTCTCCTCCTACAGAAAGATATCTCAGGCTCTTACAATCCATCTCCAGCGCAAACTGCCTTCCCACCTGAGTAGTCATAAAGGAATGCGTGATGCCATTTTCCTCAAAATAGCGCTGCAGTCCAATGAAATCCAGACGGATCTCCTCCGGAATAATGTGAAGCTGTGCACCGTTTGCGATAGCACCGTAAATATCCATCATGCAGGCATCAAAACCAAAGGAAGCATATGCAGCTATCCTGGACTCCGAATCTATGCCATAATATCTCTTGAACCAGTGACAGAAAGCAGTAATATTTCCATATTCCAGCATACAGCCCTTTGGCACACCTGTGGAACCGGAAGTATACAAAAGGATAAACAGATCATGCAGCTGCGGCTTCTTAAGCACAACATCCCTATCCTCCAGCTGCCAGATCTGATCTGTAAACAGCACCGGTCCTTTATATCCGTCTACCAGAGGAAGAAGCTCTCTGTCAGCAATGAGAAGCTTTGCAGAGGAATCCTCCATCATGTACATCAGGCGGTCCCTGGGATAGGTTGGATCCAGAGGCTGGTAAGCTGCACCTGCCTTTATCACGCCCATCGGCGCGATCGCCATATATTCACAGCGGGGGATCAGAATGGAAACAACATCCTCACTGCCGATTCCCTGGGATGCGATATATTTTCCAAGTCTGTCGCTGATCTCATCCAGTTCCCTGTAGGTATATTTTTTATCCTTAAATACCACAGCCGTATGGTCAGGAATGGTCTGTACCAGCTCCTCAAACATATCAGCGATGGTCTTACTTCTGTCATATTCGCAGGCAGTATTATTAAATTCCGCAATTTTGTCCGCTCCATTTTGGGAAAGAACAGAAACTTCCGAAATATATTTTGCTTTCAGCAGAGAATCCATAGCTGCCTCATAGGATTCCAGCATTCCACGTACAAAGGCTTCACTGTACATGTCACTGCGGTATTCTGCAGTAAGCACATATTTATGATCATATTCTCTTACCTGGATCAGCAAAGGCATCTTTGACATATCCGGAGAAAGGTCATGACCCCTGGCAACGGTACCACCGATTGGGAAATCATCCCCAAGCTCTGCCTGATATGCAAATACCAGATCAGAATTAATCCCGTACTTTGCACAAATATCAGAGAACGGAAAAATATCATTTGCCATGGAAGACAGAATCTGCTCAGAGAGCTCTGTCATATAGGCCTGTATGGTGACTTTCGGATCACAGGAACAGTAAACCGGCAGAGTCTTTACAAGCATGCAGACTGTATTCTCCAGTCTGGAATCATTTCTTCCATTATAAATAGTTGCAAAAAGACTCTCCTCGGAATTGGAATATCTGCTCATGAGAATGCCGAATACACCTGTAAACAGAATGTTTGGAGTAACCCCCAGCTTCTCGCAGGCAGAAAGTACCAGAGACTCTCCGGTATCCACAGGCATCGACAGATATCCTCTCTCAGGAGTCTTTCCTGAGCAGTCAGGAAGAGGCAGGGATTCTGTCTCAATTCCCTCGAAAATACTGTCATAATATTTCTCGGCCTTCTTATATTTTCCCTCTTTCATCTGCTGTTCTTCATCAAGGGCAGCATCAAAGCCTGTGTAGGATTCTTTCTCCAATTTCTCACCCAGATAGGCCCGATCGATATCCTCAAAAATAATATCATAGGAATTACCATCTGCCAGGATATGGTGGAAATCTGTAAAAAGATATTTCCTGTCTTCTGTCACATAAATCCCCGCCCGGAACAGCCGTCCCTTTTCCAGCTTAAAGGAACGCACCAGCTCATCTTTCATCTTTTCAAACTGCTCATTTGTGGTCTGTACCACCTCTGGTACAAAGGCTTCCTCACAAGGCTTCTGCACCATCTCTCCGCTGTCACTTAAATAAACCTTTGTCAGCAGATACGGATGTGCAGCGATCATCTGAGAAATGGCATCTGACAGCTTCTGAACGTCAACAGAGCTTTCCAGTTCAAACAGGAACGGAATATTGTATACCGTACTCTCAGGATTCTTCATGCACTCTGCAAAAATACCCTTCTGGGAGCCGGTAAGAGGGTAAACTTCTCTCTTTTCATAGGTTCTGATCTTCGGTGCAAGCATCACATATTTTTCCAGTTTCTCCACCGTATTGTTTTCGTGGATATCACTGGTTTTCACAGTCACTCCGAATTCCTCTGAGATCAGAATACAAAGCTTCATGGCACTGATAGAAGACAGCCCCGCCCTGTAAAAACTTGTGTCAGTTCCAAAAAAATCATTCTCCACAACGTCTGCAACGATTTCAAAAATCTTCTTCTGCATAGGAGTCTGGGGTTCTTTCAGATTCTTTGGCTGTGCAACCGGCTTTGGCAGTGCTTTCTTATCAATTTTACCATTCTGTGTCACAGGCATCTTTTCCAGTTGGACAAAAACCTCAGGAACCATATAATGAGCCAGGGACTCTGATGCATAGGCAGAAAGCTCCTCTGTATTGATCTGGCGGTCAGCCATAAAATAGCAGCAGAGGAATTTGTTATCTACAGGCAGAGTAATGCTGGTAATGATTCCCTCATAGGAATTAATCACCTCCTCGATCTCACCAAGCTCAATCCTCAGACCGCGAAGCTTGATCTGATTGTCTATTCTTCCGAAAAATTCAATCTCACCCTCAGGGCTGATCCTTGCAAGGTCACCGGTCTTATAAGCTCTCTCTCCGTTAAGATCAATGAATACAGCCTCTGTTTTATCCGGCAGATTCATATAACCTCTGCCAACGCCCAGTCCTGCAATCACAAGCTCTCCGGTCTCTCCGTCCGGAAGGATCTTATTCTCTTTATCTACAATATATCCCTTCACATTACCGTTAGGCGTACCAATGGTAATGTTTCTGCTGTCCGTAATTACCTTCATGGTACAGCTGATGGTAGTTTCCGTAGGTCCATAACCATTCATAATGTAAGCATCCGGGTTTACTCTGCGAATCTTGTCATACAGAGCCGGAGGAAAAGCCTCTGCACCTACATCAAACACCTTAATCTGAGAAACTGCTTTTTCAAGCTGGGGCAGATCGATCATATTGGACAGGTAAGTAGGAGTTGTGGTCATAATATCCACTTTATTTCTGACGATCAGCTCACCCAGCATAAGAGGATTCAGAATCTCCTCATCAGAGGCGATCACCGCAGTCATCCCGTTGGTAAGTGGCAGAAATTCCTCCAGAACAGACACATCAAAGGTCATGGCTGCCATGGAAAGAGAAACCGATCCCCTGCTGACATAACCATAAGTTTCCGCATTTTTCGGATCCGGATTTACAAAATTGGCAAGGTTGATATGTTCGATCAGCACACCCTTGGGCTTGCCTGTGGAACCGGAAGTATAGATACAATAACAAAGATCATGCTCCCCGATCTTTACCTGAGGATTCTCTGTATTCTCATTCTCCAGAAGTTCCTCGATCAGAAGTACTGTACAGGGAAGCTTAGCAAACAGTTCCCTTCGTTCCTCTGCGATCTCCTTTGTTGTGATAATAAAAGGAGCTCGTGAATCCTCAAAAATATACCGGATCCTGTCATCAGGATAATCCGGTGTGGCAACTGCAAATGCGCCTCCTGCCTTCAGGATACCCTGTCGCACTGCATAGAAATCACAGCATCTCTCAAGAACCACACCTACGATGGTCTCCCGTCTGACACCTTTTTCCACAAGTGCATTGGCAATCCTGTTGGCCCGTTCGTTGAGCTGTGCATAGGTGAAGCTCTCTTTGCCGGAGACAACTGCACATTTCTCAGGATGAAGCTTCACCTGTTCCTCGAACAATTCTGTTACCGGCCGAAACTCAAAAACAAAATTGTTCCTTTCATTAATATTTTTCATTTTCATGTACCTCCTAAAAAGATATTATGGTATTATTCATATCAATCGCACGAATATAATCCATGGATTTTGATACCTTCTTGACAAGTTCAATCCCATGTATATCAAAGTCTTCACTGTCATACTGATATTCCAGAGGGTTGAAATTTACACCGTTATCTCTGATCCTCAGTCTGCAGAGATCATCCTCCAGACAGAGGTTAATGTCGATCCAGTTGGAGGTTTTTCCACCGAATCGTATAATATTTACAGTCATTTCCTCCGCACACACTGCGGCAAGATTTGCCTTGCTTTTAGAAGCTCCCTGTTCCTGGCAGAACTCTATGATCCTCTTATGAACCGTTTGTGCTTCCTCCATGGTACTCTTAATGGAAAAATCCAGATTAATCCCCGGATTTTTGTCAGGAACAATATAAAAGCTTGTATTCTTATGCCTGATTTTTCTGAAAATACAGGCTGCAACTGCAGTTATGATCTCAGTGGCAACAAATCCTGCTGCAATTCCGTCGATACCAATCCCGTCAATCTGTTTCCATACAAGGATTCCCACCAGGGTTGCAGGCAGAACTACCACCGCATTCTCCAGAAATGTGGCAAAACTTGCAATGGCTGTCTCCTCAATGGACTCGTAATAGCTGATAATAAACTTATTCCACAGATAAGGTGCCACACACAAAGCAAAGATGCGCAGCGCCTGGACCATATGACTGCCCAGCTCGCCACCGCCGCTTCCGAACATGACAGTGATTTCCTCGGTAAACAGCATAATAAAGACAAAGATCACAGCCAGCAGGATGTAACTGTATTTCAGCATCTTTTTACAGAGAACCCGGATTCCCACGTAGTCCTTCTCTCCAAAAAGGATTCCTGCCACATTGGGGATCACACCGATGATTCCGCCTGTAAGCATCTCGACGATCAGCAGCACATTGTCACAGACAGTAAATACTGCCATACCTTCCTCGCCCAGCTGGTTCATGATAATGGTATTCAGTCCAAGCGCCTTTACAAAATTAGCTGCCATAAAGATCAGCATTGGCACGCCTGTGATGATTGCTTCCTTTGTGATTCCAAGTTCGCCCGGCTTTAGCAGGATCAGGTGGAGGTTTCGCTTATCAGAGCGGATATAAAGCACAAAAATTCCCATTGCAAACAGGAAACCAAGAACAGTTGATAAGGATGCACCTGTAATTCCCAGCGGAGTATATCTGAGGAATATATAGTCCAGCACAAGATTGATCACATTGGCTGCGATAAGGTAGGCTGATGCCAGCTCCGGATGATTCTCCACACCAAGGTAATTGACCATCATCAGTCCAATTCCGATCACCGGTGCCCCCAGCATACTTACACGTATGTAATCTCTGGTATAACCGGTCAGGACACCGTCACCTGATACCAGAAGTCTGGCAACAGGTTCTGCTGCAGGAAGGGCGCAGATTGAAAAAATGATTCCCACCACAAGTGTTACTATAAATGTGGCAGAAAACAATTTCGATGCCCCTTCTTTGTCTCGTTTGCCAAGCATGTTTCCCACTGCTATGGAACCGCCGATACCAAGGCAGTATCCTGTCAGCTGAACGATTGTCTCCACAGGCAGGCTCAGGGTAACTGCAGACATTGCCTCCACCCCGATCAGGTTACTTACAAATATCGTATCTACGATATTTCCCAGCTGAAGCGCCAGAGACATCATAATCCCCGGAACAATATACTTGTTCAGCTTCGCATTCAGCAGTCTGTTATTTCTCTCTTCCATCGCTTCCTCTCCTTTGTTTTCAGTTTTTTCAAAATATTATGCCGTAAAACTGTAAGATATTTAAATTTTATCATTTAGTACGATAAATAGCAAGTTAATAAAAGGTGCAGAAGGGATAATAAAGCAAATAAAGTTACTGTTCACTCCGTTCACAGTAACGTAGCCAAAATTCATTCCAGATTGCCTGCGGCAATGGAATTTTGGCTTGTATGTCTCGGGATTTTGGCATATTCATGCCAAAACACCTCGCGGGATAGTGGTGTGTGAACAGTAACCAAATAAATGTTGTTGATAAGTATTGTTATATTTCTCCTTTTACTCAGATCAATGAGTCAGACACACCATTTTACATTACCTCTCATATCCTGTAGGAATTGAAGCCTTTTGGGGGGATGGGTGTTTGAGGGGATAGGTGTTTTGGGGGAATAGATGACTTGATTTGGGATTTTTATAAATTAAAGTCAACTTGTCTTTGGGGAGGGCTTGACTTGATTGGGAATTTTGTGGTTTCAAGTCATCTCATCTTGCGGAAGTGCTTGACTTGATTGGGAATTTTATGATTTCAAGTCATCTCATCTTGCGGAAGTACTTGACTTGATTGGAAATTTTATGATTTTAAGTCATCTCATCTTACGGAAATGCTTGACTTGATTGGAAATTTTATGATTTTAAGTCATCTCATCTTGCGGAAATGCTTGACTTGATTTGCGTTTTTGTGATTTGAAGTCATCCTTCCTTCAGGGAAGGCTTGACTTGATTTGCGTTTTTATAATTTGTAGTCATCTTTTCCTCAGGGAGGGCTTGACTTAATTGAAAGTTTCATAATTTCAAGTCATTTCATCTCAGGGAAGTACTTGACTTGATTTGAAATTTTACGAGTTGAAGTCAATGTCTAAGAGCTATAAATATAAAAAATTTCCAAAACTGCACAAATTTTCAATCAAGTTTAAAAATTCTTGTGTCTATGGAAAGTAAATCTTTCTGTTAAGAAATAGATATGTAAAATTTTGCTGTCGAATTAATGCATATGCGGTTGTCTAATATATCTTTGTATTTACAGTATTGCCATGTAGAAAAATTTTATACATCATTTCCGTTTTTGCATGATAAATAAAGCATCATCATTATTGCCTTTTTGTGAGCTCTGCCACACCTGACCTCTAGAGCGTGTCTGAAAAATAAAAATTGCACAAAACGCATGTTTTATTTCCCT
>NZ_JAJCGT010000037.1:0-39842 GCF_020553185.1 Blautia sp. MSK18_10
TAAATGTCAAGTAATCTCCGGAATATGCTTTATTTATCTAAATACCATTGGTTCACTCCGTTCTCAGCAACACGCTTCGCGATGCACAGAATTTATGCTAATCGCATAAATTCGCGCAGTATGTCTCGGGTTTTCTGTGACCTTCGCTCACAAAAAACACCTCGCGGGATATTACCAGTGAACAGTAACAAAAATTCGACATCAAAAGTTATCAAAATAATTTTTGCTTGTGTAAATATTCATTTTTTAGTATAATGTGCGATAATAACATGAAAAGGAGGCAATAAAAATGAGCGAAAAGAAAAAGAGTGGCGGAGCCTTACTTGGCGCAGCGTTTCTGATGGCCACATCTGCAATCGGACCAGGATTCCTGACACAGACAGCAACCTTTACCGGACAGTATCAGGAAAGTTTTGGATTTGTTATCCTGGTTTCCGTAATCCTTGCAGCCATTGCACAGCTGAATATCTGGCGTGTGCTTTGTGTGACCGGACTTCGTGGTCAGGATGTTTCCAATAAGGTACTTCCGGGACTGGGATATCTGGTATCGATACTGATCGTATTCGGTGGTCTGGTATTTAATATCGGAAACGTAGGTGGCGGAGCACTTGGTTTTAACACATTGCTTGGAATACCTACCAAAGTTGGTTACATACTGGCAGGTCTTTTGGCAATCCTGGTATTTGTGCTGAAAAATGCCAAAAGTGCCATGGATACTATTACCAAGGTACTGGGTGCCATTATGATTATCGTAATCTTTGTTGTGATCATTGTGGTAAAACCACCGGTAGGAAGTGCATTGAAGAATACATTTGTACCGGAAGCCGGTGCCACAAATCTGATTCCTGCAATCCTTACACTTTTGGGAGGTACTGTTGGAGGATATATCACTTTCTCCGGCGCACATCGTCTGATTGATGCAGGAATTACAGGCGAGAAGAACCTGAAAGAGATCAACAAGAGTTCTGTTATGGGTATGATCATTGCTACGATTGTTCGTATTTTCCTGTTTCTGGCTGTTCTGGGCGTTGTTGTCAAGGGCGTAACACTGGATGCTGCAAATCCTGCAGCAGACGCCTTCAAGCAGGGGGCTGGTGAAATCGGATACCGTTTTGCAGGTCTGGTTCTTCTGTGCGCAGCAATCACATCCATTATCGGTGCAGCTTATACTTCAGTTTCCTTCCTGAAGACTTTCAGCAAGTCTATCGAGGAAAATGAAAATAAAGTGATCATCGGATTTATCATTATTTCTACAGCCATTATGTTTATCCTTGGAAATCCGGCAGTACTTCTTGTACTTGCAGGTGCTGTGAATGGTCTGATCCTTCCGATCACCCTGGCAATCTGTCTGATCGCTGCACATAAGAAATCTATTATGGGAGAGAATTATCATCATCCGGTAGTACTTACCATTCTTGGAGTGATCGTGGTAATTCTTACAGCATACCTCGGTGTGACTACATTTGTATCTAAGATCGGTACATTGTTATAATTGAGGAAAATGTATCCGGTTTTCAGACTGGAGAGTATGTCAAAAAGGTGTGATCGTCCAGGTTACACCTTTTTGGTTCATTAACAGCCATGTGATGCAGAAAGAAGCAGATAAAAAGACATGGCGAAAAGATTAAGAAAAGAGGAGCAGATTATGCCGGACATTAGAATTTTAACAGAAGGTGATTCTTCTGTTCTGGTTGAATTTGGCAAAGAGATCAGTCCGGAGATCAACCGGAAGATCACTGCCACTGTACAGCTTATGAAAGAACAGCATATAGAGGGAGTTGTAGATATGATCCCTGCGTTCTGTTCTTTGCTGGTTAATTATGACCCGCGTGTGATTTCCTACGATGACCTGAAAAAAAGACTGGAAATTCTGTTAAAGATGGAAGTTACAGCAGGTGAAGGATGCAGAAAAGTTTATGAGATCCCTGTATGCTATGGAGGAGAATATGGTCCGGATATTGAGAATATTGCAGAACATGCCGGACTTTCCGTAGAGGAAGTAATAAAGATTCATTCTTCCAGAGATTACCTGATCTATATGCTTGGTTTTCTTCCGGGCTTTTGTTATCTGGGCGGGCTGGATGAAAGGATCCATACACCCCGTCTTGCAAATCCCAGAATCAAGATCAATGCAGGAAGTGTGGGAATCGGTGGTTCCCAGACAGGGATTTATCCTCTGGATTCTCCGGGAGGATGGCAGCTGATGGGAATGACACCTGTAAAAACCTATGATCCGGACCGTGAAATCCCGATTCTGGTAGAGGCAGGAGATTATATCCGTTTTGTACCGATCGATGAAGATGAGTACAAACGGATCAGAGAATTAGTAGAACGTGGCGAATACCAGTGCACCGTTCATGAGGAGGCATAAAATGGGAATTCGTATATTAAAAGGCGGAATGATGACAACGGTTCAGGATCTGGGGCGTTATGGATATCAGAGTCAGGGATTCAGTGTGGCAGGAGTCATGGATGTCCGTTCATTCAAAATAGCCAATCTTCTTCTGGATAATCCGGAGAATGAGGCAGTATTGGAGATAACGCTGATAGGCCCAACCCTTGAATTTACATCAGCTACTATCATTGCAATCACAGGCGGAGATTTCCAGCCAACCATTAATGGAGAGCCGGCTCCCATGTATACAGCCCTGTATATGAATAAGGGAGATGTATTGAAATTTGGAAGCGCCAGAACGGGAAGCAGAGGTTATATTGCTTTTTCCAGTTATCTGGATATTCCGGTAGTGATGGGAAGCCGATGCACCAATTTAAAGAGTGGTCTGGGCGGATTTAAGGGAAGAAAACTGGAAGCGGACGATTATATCGGATTTCGTATTAAGAGACGTTATCTGCCGTTTTTCCTTTCCCGAAAGCTTGATATGGATGAGTTTGATCAGACAGAAGCAACACTGCGGGTAGTAATGGGACCGCAGGATGGTATGTTCAGCAAACAGGGCATCAAGACTTTCCTGGGCAGTGAGTATACAGTGACAAATGAATTTGACCGTATGGGCTGCAGGCTGGAGGGACCGTTTATTGCTCCTAAGAAGACTTCGGATATTATTTCCGACGGAATCGCATTTGGGGCTATACAGGTACCTTCCCATGGTAAACCTATCATTCTGCTGGCTGACCGTCAGACAACGGGCGGTTATGGGAAAATTGCCACAGTGGCATCTGTGGATATTCCCAAGCTGGTACAGAGAAAAACAGATGATAAGATACATTTCAAGGCAATTACCGTACAGGAGGCTCAGGCTCTTTATGTTGAGGAAATGAAAGAACTTGACGGACTGAGAAAGATCATTCATCAGCCATGTAAAGAGGTTCTGGATTGCCGTCTGGTGGCAAAGAGACTGCGCAAGCTGTTTGAAGAATAACCGTAAAAAATAATATAAAATAGACAGAAAGGATAATGTTTGATGGATTTAGAGAAGATTGAAGGACTGGTAAAGATTATTGAGGATTCATCCCTTAATGAATTCACATATAAGGACAAGGATGTAAAGATTACAATGAGCAAGCTGGATCATCCTCCTGTAGTTGCAGCGGGAGTTCCTGTGGCTGCATCTGCACCTGTGAATACAATTGTGGAAAAAGCAGAGGAAGAAGAGGAGGAAAGTCTGTTTATCACTTCTCCTATCGTAGGAACCTTCTATTCTGCATCTGCTCCGGATGTACCTGCTTTTGTAAAGGTGGGAGATCAGGTAAAAGCAGGACAGACAGTGTGTATTCTGGAAGCTATGAAGCTTATGAATGAGATCCAGAGTGACTATGACTGTGAGATTGAAGCAGTTCTGGTAAGTAATGAACAGAAAGTAGAATATGGACAGCCTCTGTTCCGTGTTAAGAGACTGTAGGATAAGGAGGCTTTCATATTGTTTAATAAAATTTTGATCGCCAACCGTGGGGAGATTGCAGTTCGGATCATACGTGCCTGCAGGAATCTGGGGATCCGAAGTGTAGCTGTTTATTCAAAAGAAGATGCTAAGAGCCTTCATGTACAGCTGGCAGACCAGCGTATCTGTATCGGAGAAGGTCCTGCCAGAAACAGCTACCTGAACATGGACCGGATCATTGCTGCAGCAGAAAATATGGGAGCAGATGCTATCCATCCCGGTTTTGGCTTTCTTTCAGAAAACAGTGAGTTTGTCCGCAAATGCAAAGAAAACGGAATTACCTTTATCGGACCGGATGCGGATGTGATCGATAAGATGGGAAATAAATCCCATGCCCGTAAAACCATGATGGATGCCGGGGTACCGGTTGTACCGGGAACAAAGGAACCTGTATACGATGCAGAAACAGGTAAAAAACTGGCTGAAGAGATTGGATATCCGGTTATGATCAAGGCTTCCTCAGGCGGTGGTGGCAAGGGAATGCGTGTGGCTGCCAATGAGGATGAATTTGAATTTCAGTTTAATATGGCACAGAGAGAATCAGCCAATGCTTTTGGGGATGATACCATGTACATTGAACGTTTTGTAGAAAATCCCCGCCATGTGGAGATCCAGATTATGGCAGACAGTCATGGAAATGTGGTGGCACTGGGAGAACGTGACTGTTCGGTACAGAGAAATCATCAGAAGCTGATCGAGGAATCCCCGTCCCCTGCCATTGATGAAGAAACTCGCAGGAAAATGAATGAATATGCAGTTCTTGCTGCGAAAACAGTAGGTTATACCAATGCAGGAACGATTGAATTTATCGTAGACCCTAAAGGCAACTTCTATTTCATGGAAATGAATACCAGAATCCAGGTGGAGCATGGAGTAACAGAGATGGTTACAGGCACAGATCTGATCATTGAGCAGATTCGTGTGGCTATGGGAGAGGAGTTAAGCTTTAAACAGGAAGATATCCGAATTAAAGGACATGCTATTGAATGCCGTATCAACGCAGAGATTCCTGAGAAAAATTTCATGCCAAGTCCCGGAGTAGTACAGCATATGCATCTTCCGGCAGGCAACGGAGTCCGGGTGGATACTGCCCTTTATACAGGCTATAAGATTCCGTCAGAGTATGATTCCATGATTGCGAAGGTAATCGTTCATGCACCTGACAGAGAGGCTGCCCTGCAGAAAATGCGCTCTGCGCTGGATGAGATGGTGGTCATGGGTGTGGAGACAAACCTTGATTTCCAGTATCAGATTATGAAGAATCAGGTATTCTGCGACGGAAAGGCAGATACGGGATTTATTGAGAATGTACTGAAAATTAAGGGATAAGATTGTAGGTAAGGATCCTGTATACGGATTGAGGGAGTGATTTTTCAAACACGCTCTGGGAAATAAATAGAAAAGAGGTAAGGTAAATGTATACAGTAGATTTAAACAGTGATCTGGGAGAAAGTTTTGGAAACTATAAAATCGGTAATGATGATAAGGTCATTCCGCTGATCTCTTCTGCAAATGTAGCCTGCGGTTATCATGCTTCAGATCCGGTAGTTATGGGAAATACGCTGGCAATGGCAAAGGAAGCGGGAATTCGTATAGGAGCACATCCGGGTTTTCCTGATCTGATGGGCTTCGGAAGAAGAAATCTGAGTGTTTCCCCTGCAGAGGCAAAAGCATATGTGCTTTATCAGCTGGGTGCACTGGATGCATTCTGCAGAGTAACCGGTGTAAAAATGCAGCATGTAAAGCCTCATGGAGCCTTATATAATATGGCTGCAGAGGACTATGCCCTTTCTACTGCGATCTGTGAGGCAATCAAAGAATTTGACAGCAGTCTGATCGTACTTGCTCTTTCCGGCGGACAGCTGGCAAAGGCTGCTCAGGATATGGGCCTGCGTACAGCTATGGAGGTTTTTGCAGACCGCGCCTATGAAGAAGATGGTACTCTGGTAAACAGACGTAAGGAAGGTGCTGTGATCACTGATGAAAATGAGGCTATTGTCAGGGTGATCCGTATGGTCAAAGAGAAAAAGATTACTGCAATTACAGGAAAAGATATTGATATTCAGGCAGATTCTGTCTGCGTTCATGGAGACGGAGCCAAGGCTCTGGCGTTTGTGGAAAAAATCAGAGAGGCTTTTGTAAAAGAAGGAATCCAGATCAGTTCTCTGGATGAGTTTGTAAAATAAAAGAAATTTAGAAACAACTATTAAAAGGACTGAAGTAAAGAGGCTGTGGCACAGATTTTCTGATTGCCACAGCCTTGTTGCTGTTTTACAGCTTGCAGCGGTCCTTCTACTGATGCTTCAGATTCAACCCCTGCTGTTTTGCAAGTGAAGTGATAATCTCAATACAGTTATCGTATCCAAGGGTTCCGGTATCCAGACACAGGTCATAATCGTGATAAGTGCCAAGCTCATGTTTTGTATAGGTTTTGAAATAGGTTTCACGCAGGTTGTCCATTTTGGTGAGATATTTCCTGGGATCTTCCTTTCCGTTTAAGCCTAATTTCTGAATATGTTCTGTGCGGAGATTCACATCTGCATGAAGGAAAATATCCAGACTGGGAATACCGGCATTTCGCAGGATAAGATTGGAACAGCGGCCGATAATAATACAGTCCTGTTCTGCTGCGAACTGAAGGATCAGCTCTTTCTGAGCCTGGTAAATAGCATCATGGGAACTGAAATAACCTGCAGAGTTATTCAGAATGTTGTCCAGAAGTCTGGCGCTGCGGCTCAGATTTTCACCCTCACGATCAATATCCTCCTGGGAATATCCGCTTCTGGCAGCAGCCTGTTTTGCAAAATCCCGATCGTAATATGGGATACCAAGCCTTTCTGAAACTACTCTTGCAATACTGTGTCCCCCGGCACCAAACTCCCGGCTGATTGTGATGACAGGGTATTTTCTTTCGGACATAATAGATACCTCCATTGGGTTGTTATTTATTTTGTTATCCATGTTTTTCTTTTATTGTAACGTTTTTTGTAAGATTGTTCAATAAAGATTATCATTTTTTGAAAAAATATGTTATAATTCAAAATATTATGTACCTGAAGGAGATGGATTTATGAGAAACAAAGAGCTTTTCAGAGGCAGGAGAAAAGCTGGCAGGATTGTTGGCCTTGTTTTGACTCTTGCACTTGCAGTCAGCCTTCTGAGCGGCTGCGGACAAAGTAAAGAACGTCTGACGTTCGGTACCGGCGGTACGGCGGGAACGTATTATTCCTACGGTGGTGTACTGGCCCAGTATATTACCAATAATACAAATGTAAAGGTTACAGCGGTTTCTACAGGTGGTTCCAAAGCGAACCTGCAGTCAGTACAGGACGGAGATTTTCAGCTTGGATTTGTCCAGTCAGATGTAATGGCCTATGCATGGGACGGTGTAAGAGCATTTGAACAGGACGGTGCAACCCATGATTTCAGGACTCTGGGCGGCCTGTATGCAGAGACTGTCCAGCTGTTTACCATGGATCCTGACATTAAGACAGTGGAAGATCTGAAGGGCAAGAGCGTATCTATCGGTGCGGCAAACTCCGGTGTATATTTCAATGCTCTGGATGTTTT
The DNA here is from genome assembly GCF_020553185.1 of Blautia sp. MSK18_10. Classification (NCBI taxonomy): domain Bacteria; kingdom Bacillati; phylum Bacillota; class Clostridia; order Lachnospirales; family Lachnospiraceae; genus Blautia; species Blautia sp. MSK18_10. Next base: position 7,470 of record NZ_JAJCGT010000037.1, read on the forward strand.
AAATGCAGGCGGCATTACCCTGGATGATATCCATCCCCAGTATCTGTCTTTTGAGGACAGCAAGGAATCTTTGAAGGATGGAAAAATTGATGCTGCGTTTATTGTTGCAGGTGCACCTACAACAGCTATCACAGAGCTTGCAACTACCAATGGTGTCTATATGATCAATATTGATGGCGCGATCAGGGATTCGATCCTGAGTGACTGTCCATATTATACATCCTACCAGATTCCGGCAGGAACCTATCCGGGACAGGATGAGCCTGTAGAAACCATCACAGTCAAGGCGACGATCGTAGTGTCCGAATCTCTGGATGAGGATACAGTTTATGATATGACTGCGGCAATTTTTGACCATGCAGACGAGATTTCTGCTGAGAATGCAAAAGGAGCGGAGCTTTCTCTGGAAAACGCTACTTCCGGTATGACCATTCCTTTCCATAAGGGTGCGGCGCGTTATTATGCAGAGCATGGAATTACAGTGGATACGAAAGGGGAATAGTCAGGATGAAAGAAAATAAGATAAAAAAAGCAAACACATCCCCGGAAGGGCAGGCTGGTTCTGAGAACATGAGCACAGCAGATGTAGATGCAGTAATGAAGAAATACGACCGCGAATCCAATATTCGTGTGTGGACCGGCAAATATAAGCTGGCTGTACGCGGCCTGCTGGTTGCCTTTTCTCTGTGGTGTATCTATGTTACCTTATTTGCAACCTTCCTGGAGGAAATCCGACTGACTTCTTTTCTGGGGCTGATCATTCTTATCGGATTTCTTACCTATCCGGCGAAAAAAGGAGATATCAGAGAAAACTACATGCCGATTGGCGATATTATTTTTATGATCGCAGGCACAGGTGCTTTTCTGTATTTTACTTTTTCTGCAAATCAGATCATCAATCAGGGTACCAGATTTGCCCCTTATCAGATTGTGATCGGTATTATCGGTATTGCTGCACTGATCGAGCTTACCAGACGATGCGTGGGCCTGCCGATCCTGTTTGTGGCAGGTTTTTTCCTGATCTATGCACTGGCTGTAGGGCTTACCAATCCGGCATTTTTGGGAAGAGTGAAATTCCTGGTGCGGAATCTTTTCTACACAAAAGAGGGTATTTTCTCCACACCTGTAAATGTATGCTCTAAATATATTGTGGTATTTATTATTTTCGGTGCGTTTCTGGAGAGAACAGGAATCTCCAACTTCTTTATTCAGCTGGCTAACTGCATTGCAGGAAAATATGCAGGTGGACCGGCAAAGGTAGCGGTTATCAGTTCTGCACTCTGCGGAATGGTATCCGGTTCTTCTGTAGGTAACACAGTAACAACCGGTTCTGTTACAATCCCGATGATGAAGGACACAGGCTACAAACCGGAATTTGCCGGAGCAGTAGAAGCTGCTTCTTCCACAGGTGGACAGATCATGCCTCCGATCATGGGAGCTGCCGCATTCCTTATGGCAGATTTTGTGGGTGTACCGTACTCCAACATTATTGTCAGGGCGATTCTGCCGGCATTGTTGTACTTTACAGGAATCTTTATTTCTGTACATCTGGAAGCAAAGAAATTAGGACTTTCCGGAATTCCGAAGGAAAAACTTCCGGTATTTAAGCTTCTGATCCGTAAAATCTATCTGTTATTACCTCTGGTCATGCTGGTAATCTGGGTGTCCGGAAACTATATGACCATGCAGAAGGCTGCCAGCTATGCAATCGTTCTTTCTGTTATCGTAAGTCTTTTTGACAAAGAAAACAGAATCAGTGTTACCAAATGTATTGATGCGCTGGAAGCAGGAGGAAGAGGTGTTATCTCCGTAGCAGTAGCCTGCGGTGTTGCAGGAATCATTTCCGGTTCCATCACCATGACAGGACTTGCCAATGACCTGATCAACGGAATCATCAGTGTTGCAAACGGAAAACTGATCATTGCACTGCTTCTGACTATGCTGTGCTGTATCGTACTTGGTATGGGTGTACCTACCACTGCCAATTACTGTATCATGGCAGCAACCTGTGCTCCGATCCTGGTACGTATGGGAGTACCTACACTGGCAGCTCATTTCTTTGTATTTTACTTTGGTATTGTTGCAGATATCACACCGCCGGTAGCGCTGGCTGCCTACGCAGGTTCAGCCATAGCGAAGGCCAATCCGATGAAGACTGCATTTACAGCCTCTAAGCTGGCTATCGCAGTATTTATCGTACCTTATGTATTCTGCTTCAATCCGGCAATGCTGCTGATCGATACCACACCGCTTAAGGTTGTTCAGATCTTTATCACCTCACTGATCGGTGTGTTTGGATTGTCCTCCTCACTGGAAGGCTTCCTGTCAGTGAAAATGTCTGTACCGGTTCGTGTCTTAATGGCAGCAGGTGGACTGATGCTGATCGATCCGTCACTGATGACTGATGTTGTGGGAATACTTCTGATCGTGGGATGCTGCGTATGGCAGACAGCGCAGAAGAAGAAAACTGCATAGAGAAGAATAAAAAAACCGGCAAAACACCTGTCATTTGGGTGTCCTGCCGGATTTTTTTATTTAGAAATCCAGTTCTTTCAGATACCGTCCAAGTGCATCCTGCCAGGTGGGGAGTGGTGTGAAACCATTGGCTGTCAGTTTGCTCTTATCCAGGCGGCTGTTAAACGGTCTGGCTGCTTTGGAAGCGCCATACTCTGCAGTTGTGACGGAGTTGACTGTCATGTTTTCCGGGAGATATTCCGGGTGTCCCATGGCAGCGGCCTGACGGAAGATTTCTTTTGTGAAATCATACCAGCTGATATATCCGCCCTCATTGGTTGCATGATAATAACCGTATTTTTCAGTTTCGATCATATCTACCAGAAGTCTTGCCAGGTCGTAGGTATAAGTAGGTGTACCGATCTGGTCATTGACTACGGAGAGAGTATCATGAGTTTTTCCGAGGTTGATCATGGTTTTGATAAAGTTCTTGCCGTTTTTGCCGAATACCCATGCAATACGGACGATAAAGAACTTATCAACTGTGCCGGATACGGCAAGTTCACCGTCCAGCTTTGTCTGTCCATAGACATTTAATGGTTTATAGTCCTTGCAGTCAGGCTCCCATGGAGTGGTTCCCTGACCATCGAATACATAATCAGTGGACAGATACAGCATCTTGATGTCAAGCTCTTTGCACACATCAGCAATATTCTGAGTTCCGGTTACATTTACCAGACGGACCTTCGGCTGATTCTCTTCATCTTCGGCAGCATCTACAGCTGTCCATGCAGCACAGTGGATCACAGCATCAACATTTGCTTCTTTAATGACTTTTTCTACAGAAGCTTTGTCAGTGATATCCATCTGAACATAAGGCATTGTGGTAACTGCAGTGCCATCAGCGATTCCGCTGTAGGAAGGAGCAATGTCGCTTCCCACACCTTCATAGCCGCGTTTCGCAAGTTCGTTCATAACATCATGTCCAAGCTGACCGCCTACACCTGTTACAAAAATTCTCATAAATTATGCCTCCCCGCGGTTTGCGTACATTTTTTCATAGTAGTTCTGGTATTCACCGGAGATGATCGTTTCCCACCATTCTTTGTTATCCAGATACCATTTGATGGTCTTCTTGATACCGTCTGCAAATTTTGTTTCCGGTAACCAGCCAAGTTCGTTGTGGATTTTGGTCGGATCAATAGCATAGCGCATATCATGACCTTTACGGTCTGCTACATATGTGATCAGACTTTCCGGTTTGCCAAGCTCTTTACAGATGATCTTAACGATATCAATGTTTGTCATTTCGTTGTGACCACCTACATTATAAACTTCGCCTACACGTCCTTTGTGGATGATCAGGTCGATTGCGCGGCAATGATCTTCTACATAGAGCCAGTCACGAACGTTTTCGCCTGTTCCGTATACCGGAAGTGGTTTGTCATTTAATGCATTGGCGATCATTAACGGAATCAGTTTTTCCGGGAAATGATATGGTCCGTAGTTGTTGGAGCAGCGGCTGATAGATACAGGCAGCCCGTAGGTTCTGTGGTAAGCCAGTACCAGAAGGTCTGCAGAAGCCTTGGAAGAGCTGTAAGGGCTGCTTGTGTGGATCGGAGTTTCCTCTGTGAAGAACAGGTCAGGTCTGTCTAATGGAAGATCTCCGTAAACTTCATCAGTAGATACCTGATGATAACGTTTGATACCGTATTTGCGGCATGCATCCATGAGAACAGCAGTACCGATAATATTTGTGGTAAGGAAAACTTCCGGGTTTTCGATGGAGCGGTCAACGTGACTCTCTGCAGCGAAGTTTACAACCATATCAGGGTGTTCTTCCTCAAAAAGTTTGTAAACTGCTTCGCGGTCGGTGATGCTTTCTTTTACGAAACGGAAATTTGGGTTGTCCATGACAGGTGCAAGAGTGGAAAGGTTTCCTGCATAGGTCAGACAGTCCAGACAGATGATGCGGTAATCCGGGTATTTTTTTAACATGTGAAAAATAAAGTTGCTTCCGATAAATCCGGCACCGCCGGTTACGATAATGTTCATAGTGATTCTCCTTAAAAAATATATAATATGAATATCTGTAAGATTCTGTTATAGAGTCAGGCAGATAAAATTATCCGCCTTGCTGCATGGCGGGTGATATATCAAATAACGGTTTGAAAATTTGATATATCACTCACTTGACTGCGAATTCGCTTGTACAGGTCTAAAAGCTTCGGTTAGTGCAATACATCCAGATATTTACCGTCCAGAACGTCTTTTAAGTACTGACCATACTGATTTTTCTTCAGTATTTCATAAACCTTCAGCACATCTTCCTTTGTAATCCAGCCATTGAGATATGCAATCTCTTCCAGGCAACCGATTTTGCGGTGCTGGTGGCTTTCCATTGTTTTTACAAAGTTGGTAGCTTCCACAAGGCTCTCGTGTGTACCTGTATCCAGCCATGTGAATCCCTGTCCGAGAAGCTCTACGTTTAATTCGCCTTTTTCCAGATAGATGCGGTTCAGATCTGTGATCTCAAGTTCGCCTCTGGCACTTGGTTTCAGATTTTTTGCATACTCTACGACGCGATTGTCATAGAAGTATAAACCTGTGACACAGTAGTTGCTCTTCGGGTGCTCTGGTTTCTCTTCAATTGAGATAGCCTTGCCTTCATGGTCAAATTCTACAATACCGAATCTCTCCGGATCATCTACATAGTATCCGAAAACAGTTGCACCCTCGCCGGATTCTGCGTTCTTTACAGCAGCTTTCAGTCTTTTCTTCAGTCCATGTCCTGCGAAGATATTATCGCCGAGAACCATGGCAACAGTATCATCACCGATAAATTCTTCGCCGATGATAAATGCCTGAGCAAGTCCGTCCGGACTTGGCTGTACTGCATAGGTGAGATGGACACCGAACTGATGTCCGTCACCAAGAAGTTCCTCAAAACGAGGAGTATCCTGCGGAGTAGAGATGATCAGGATATCGCGGATCCCTGCATTCATCAGTACAGACATGGGATAGTAGATCATGGGTTTATCATAGATTGGCAGAAGCTGTTTGGATGTTACCATTGTAAGCGGATAAAGGCGTGTGCCGGAACCGCCTGCTAAAATAATACCTTTCATGTGTATTCTCCTTTGTTATTGGCAGTATGCGGTCGGAGCGATATTTTGTCAGCTATCTATCTGTGTAAATGTGTAAATGATAAGCAAAACATCAGGCGACTGCGATACTAATTCAACGGGTTTCTGGATTGTCAGTCTGAGTTACGATATCATCCTGACTCTGGTGATTGTATTATAAAAGGTGACCTTAGGTCACCTTCAAGTGCTTTTTACAAAAAAGTTAAATTTTGGTTATTTTTCACAAAGAAAAATGCCGGCATCCTTGGTAATAAAGAACCCATCCTTTGTCTTTCGCGATACAAATCCACGGAAATCTTTGTATTTGTCCAGAAGATACTGATTCTGATTTCCATGGCAGGAGAGGATATAGGAAATCAGCGGTTCTGCATCGGGGACAAGAAGAGAGTCCTCATAGCTTTCCCAGAAAATACGGGAAAAATACGGTGCCAGGATATCTGCTCCGTTTTCTCTGCCAAAACGCTCATAGAGTCTGTCTGCGGAGAGAACGATCCGGTCGTCAAAATCCCGGACCAGTCTGCTGACTTCCTGCATGTGTTTTTTTCCATAGGTACTGCAGATCAGTTTTCCGCCTGGAGTGAGCACACGTTGAATTTCGCTGCATACAGCAGAGATATCTTCACAGTAAAAAAGAACATGGTTTGCAATGACCAGATCAAAGCTTCTGTCTTCATGAGGAATTCTTGCACAGTCAAATGCCTCGAAGGAAAAACGGCTGTCTTTGCGTCCGATAGCACGTCTGGCATCACGAAGCATTCCGGATGAAAGGTCAGAAAGAGTAACGGAAACTTTACCGGGGAGGCTGGAAATATTCTGTGTCCACAGAACACCGTCGCCGCATCCAAGTTCAAGGATACGCATCCCCGGATGAATCTGACACTGCTCATAAACCCATGGAAACCATCCCTGTTTATTCTGGGAATACAGACTGTGCAGATTAATGCGTGAGGAAATGTTGGAGGCGTTCTGGTATTGATTTTTCATGCTTTTCTCCATGCCTGTCAGGTGGATCAGGTCAAGCATCTGATTCCAGTCTATGGCATGATGGGAGCGGATCGCATCTGTGGTATCCTGGATTGCCTTTTCCACCAGCTGCATCTGCTCGATACGGTCACGTACCAGCTTTAACTGGATGTTCAGGGAATTTTCCATAAAATGATAGTCTGAGTCGTCAATGGTCATTTCCCGTATGTCATCCAGGGAGAAACCCAGATATTTCAGAAGCAGGATCTGGGAAAGTCTTGCAAAATCCTCATCTGTATAAAAACGTGCGCCGGATTCTGTTACATAGGAGGGTTTGAGGATATTCTGTTTGTCATAATAGCGGATAGTGCGGAGTGTTACATGTGCCATCCGTGCAAATTCTCCGGAAGAGTAGTAGCCGTCTTTTTTCATTGTAAAACCTTCTTTAAGAAAAATAGTCTTGCCCGCAAATGTGGATAGAAACAGTTGTTCAGCCTGCATTTGCGTATTGCTGATATGTGTAGAGTATAACACAGCTGACCGGCAGGCTACAAGCATCAGGTATTACCGGATGGATAATACTATACTGGCTGAATGGTAAGTCAGATGGTGATTTTTGACATTTTTTGGTGGATGCTAATCCTTGTCTTTTGACAGAAATTATGGTATGTTAAATAATAACAATCAAAACTGATTTTCATACAAATCATAATCTGGCAGTTCTGCCATATTTTTTCCAAAATACAATAAATATTAAGAGAGAACAGTAATGACAATATGAAAGGTGCAGGGACAGGAGGAGCCTGATGATTAATTTATTTGATTTTACTTATTGCGGAGACTATAATCGGCAGATTCAGAATCTGGCAAGGATGGTGCCGGAGAAGTGGAGCTTTTCGGATACAGATGATAACGGAATTCTGAAAGGATACCTGGAACATACATTTAAACGCCTTTATGAAGAACAGAAGGTGTGGGAGAAAAAGAATTATGCCATATTTAATACAGGACTCTTTAATTACTATTATCAGCCGATTTATGCGTATTTTATTCCCAATCTGGTCCCGGACAGGCAGCCCTGGTTTCTGGATGGCTTTTATACAGAATACTATTTGTTAAAAGAAGGAATCACCTGTCTGCCGGAAAAGGCATGCTATGTGGAAAATCCGTCAGATCTTGTGTTTGATACAAAACTTCCGGTAATTCCACAGTACGAGCATATTTTCGGGGATGAGGAAAATGCTGCCCGTCTTCCAAAGGAAGTACGTGACAGCAGCATGAAAATGCAGCTGTTTGACGGCGCGCTGAAACAGACAAAAAGAATGCTTGAGGCAGATTACAGGACGGCAATTCCACAGTATTATAATCACTCAATCCAGCTGCTGCTCCCAATCTGTCTCCGTCATCCGGGAAAACCCGACCTTGCACTGGCGTGTATGAAAACTTCGGACGGAAGCAAATATCTGGGGCGTACCTGCCTGACTCTCAGAATGGCCTATCATAATGCCAGGCTCCTTGCAAGGGTGGACCGAAGCTGGCTGATGACTTCTGTATCTGCCTGAGGTTTGACATGTGTGGTTCGCTTTGATATATTATAGCAGCGAAGCGGATGATTTTATCTGTCTGACTGAAATGATGTCAGGTCAGACATTTACGGATTGTTCGGCTGCTATAGATGAAACAACAGAAAAAGGTGGGTGAGAAATCAAATGCGAAATAAAAGTCTGGATGCTGTAAAGGCCATTGCTGCGTGCCTGGTGGTATGCATTCATGTAAGTTTTCCGGGACAGGCCGGGCAGCTTGTAAAAGTACTGGCAAGATGTGCGGTGCCGTTTTTCTTTATGGTATCCGGGTATTTCTGTTATTATCAAAATTGCAATGCCTCAAAAAGAATATTGTCTAAAATCCTGCATATCATGAAGCTTTTTGCAGTTTCAGTTGTGTTTTATTTTATCTGGGAATGTTTTATGAAAGCCTGGAATGGGGAGAGAGTATGGACATGGATAAAAGGGCTTGTGAGTACAGAGCATCTGAAGGAATTTTTCGTGTACAACAGTACTTCTCCGGTAAGAGCACATTTATGGTTTCTTCCTGCATTAATTTACTGTTATCTGCTTGCTCTCCTGATTGAAAAATGGAGAATGCGTAAGGCTGCATATTGTATGGCACCTGTATTGCTGGCAATACTTTTATGGAGAGCGGAGTTTTGTGTCTTTTTTGACAGATTTTATCACACTATGGAATACAGAAACTTTCTGTTTACAGGAATGAGCTTTTTCCTTACAGGTCAGATGATCCATGAATATCAGGATAAGATAGTATGCAAACGTCTGGAGCAATGGATGCAATGGGGATTGAAAGCAGGGATGAGTTTCGGTGTGGCACTCAGCATGATGGAATATGCTTTCCGGGGAGCAGGAGAAATTTACACAGGAAATTGTGTTGCAGTGATCTGTCTGTTTCTGTGGCTTATCTTATATGGAAGGGAAATAAATTTTCCCTCTGTACTGGTGGAAACCGGAAGAAAATATGCTTTCCTGATCTATCTTCTTCATCCGGCAGTATCAGATCTTCTGAAAAAATGTTCAGAAGGTCTGGGAGTCAGCAACTGTCAGATTTATTTTTGGCTGCGTCCGGTTTTGGTATATATGCTGACAGTGGTGACAGTTTCTGGCATATCTGCGGTCTCTGCGTATGCAAGGCAAAATATTTTGCAGAATGATCATGTATAGTCAGGGTATGAAAATCCGGAATGAATTTTGGCTGCGTTACTGAGAATGGAATGAACAGTAACATAGTAACGTTATCTTCAGGAACCGCGGGAATTATAACTGTTCACATAATGGAAAATGTGATATAGTAATCAGTAAATCTTATGAACGTAACCGTTCGGTGTTTCGCAGAATGGCGGATTGCTGAACAGTTACCGAAAATCATTATGCAGAAAATACAAAGGAGAGAGAATGGCAGATAAAAATCAGGACAAGAACCAGAGTAAGAACAGAGCAGAACAGGCAGAAGAGCACGATGAAAGCGTGCTGAATCCGGAGATTAAGAATGAATCGGATTTGTCAAAGAAGGAAAGACGTCTGATTGAGAAAGAAAAATTAAAGGGAATGGGGCCAAAGAAAAAGCTGGAATATATCTGGATGTATTATAAACCGGCTATTTTCGGAGTGATCGCAGTGATTGCTCTTATATTCGGAATAAAGGATTACTATGAACAGTCCAAAATAAAAACAGTTCTGTCCATGACAGTGGTAAATTCAATGGCAAATGATACGGAAACTCCTGAGCAGAAAATCAAAGAAACACTTGGGTACAAAGATGATCCCTATAGCAAAGTAGAGATAGGCGTGAATCTTACTACGGACTCTGAAATGGCAGAATTTGATTATAATGCACAGATGGCTTATGTGGCACAGATTCAGGCAGGTTCCATTGATATTATGGTTATGCCGGAGAAGCTTTATCAGACTTTGAAGAAGAATGAGCCATTTGCAGATTTGAAGGAATTGATGGGTGAGGAAGCTTTTGAGAAGTTTGGAATGCAGACAGATACTACGCACATTTCCATTACTGACAGTGAGCTTGAACAGGAATTAGGTGTAATCTACGATCCTGTATGCATTGCAGTGCCGTATTCAGCACCGAATCAGGAGAACGCAGTAAAATGGATAAAAAGTCTTGACAGCAGGAAATAAATTGTGATATGTTTATCACACCAAAACTGGTGTGGATTTTTCAGTCTTGTGACAAACATGAACTCTTTTCGCCGCACGATTATCATACAGCAATGTAGAGATAATTGTGTGGCGTTTTTTGTTGCAATGAAACAGAGAAAGGAAAAAAGAATGAACAATACTTTTATGAAGAAAAAACCGATTCTGCCGCTTCTGGCATCTATGGCAATGCCTATGGTACTGTCTATGCTGGTGAATTCACTGTACAACATCGTAGACAGCTTTTTTGTGGCAAAGATCAGTGAGCAGGCGATGACAGCTCTGTCTCTGGTATTTCCTGTACAGAACTTTATTAATGCAGTTGCCATTGGTTTCGGTGTGGGAATCAATGCACAGATTTCTTTTCAACTGGGAGCAAAAAATATTAAAAATGCGAATATAGCAGCTACCCATGGTATGCTCTTTAATATTATCCATGGAATTATTTTTACAGTAATCTGTATTCCGTTTATGCCTGTATTTCTCAGTATGTTTACAAAAGAGCAGGAAGTGATCTCATCTGGTGTGCAGTATTCAACCATTGCATTTGCATTTTCCACAGTGATCATGATCAGCCTGTCCTTCGAAAAGATTTTTCAGGCTGTGGGCAGAATGAAACTGACAATGATCAGCCTGATGATCGGTTGTATTTCCAATATTATCCTGGATCCGCTGCTGATTTTCGGAGTGGGGATTTTTCCGGAAATGGGGATCAGAGGTGCAGCACTGGCAACTGGTCTTGGCCAGGTATTTACAGTTATTGTATATCTGATCGCATATAAGAAGTGTAGTATTCCGGTGGAGATCAGCAGGAAATATCTGGAACTTAACAGGAACCTGGACGGGAAGCTGTATATGGTAGGGATTCCCGCAATCCTGAATATTGCCCTGCCGTCAGTTCTGATCTCTTTCCTGAATCAGATATTATCGGCTTTTTCCGGAAGCTATGTAGTGGTTCTGGGAATCTATTATAAGCTTCAGACTTTTTTGTATCTGCCTGCAAGCGGCATTGTCCAGGGAATGCGCCCGTTGATAGGATATAATTACGGAGCAGGAGAAATAAAGAGGGTAAAGAAACTTTTTGGGATTTCTGTGCTTCTGAATGGTATGATCATGCTGGTAGGAACGATCATCTGCTTTACAGCATCAGAGACATTGATGGGAATGTTTACTGAGAACCCGGAAACTGTAAGACTTGGCACTGCAGCATTACAGATTATCAGTATCGGGTTTATCCCATCTGCCATCTCTGTTACAGCTTCCGGTGCATTAGAAGGACTGAGCAAAGGTGCTCAGTCCCTGGTGATTTCGTTATTAAGATATATTATAGTGATCATTCCGGCAGCTTATCTGCTGTGCTATTTTGCCGGGGCAGATGCTGTGTGGAATGCGTTCTGGATCTGTGAATTTATAACAGCAGTAGTAGTAGGTATCGGGATAAAGTATTACTGGAACCGTCTGCTGCAGTAGACGATAGTGATAAAGCTGCTAAGTCAGGCTGCGCCTGCTTCAGCAGACTCAGCATCAGACTCTGCTTCTGAGGCATTTTCATCAGTAACATCTTCGGCATCGGAATTGCTTCCGCCGCTGAGAACATAAGTGATGACTTCGTCCGGAACGCCTGCATTGGACAGATTATCCATAAGTGTAGTGAGGTCGAGTGTAGCTGCGTAGGCACTCATATCATCTTCATTGGTTACGTCATAAACATCTCCCAGAGCCGTAAGGTCCGGAATTTCAACAGATTCGCCTGCACCGGAAGTAACAGTGAAGCTTCCGAGAGTGCTTCCTGCACTTTCAACGGACAGTGCAACAGAACCAGAATCTTTTGCTGAATTTAAATCTAATACAAGTGCAAAGTTCTCGAGCATAGAAAGAGAAGAATCTGTATCTTCTGAAGAATCAGCAGGGAAGGTGATAGTATAGTTACCGTTTAAGTAACCTTCTTTTGCAGATTCGGTGTCGTAGTCCTTTACTTCGATAACAGCTGCGGTTGTATCATCCTGAGAAATTTTATAGGTTCCGTTTAATTTACCGCCATCAATCTGACCGGATCCGGACAGGGAGAGTGTGCCGGAATCATCTGTTTCAATGGAGAGAAGATAGCCAAAGTCTGAGCCGTCCCTGGTCATCTGCCAGTTCAGAACAGGAGTTATTTTATCACCTTCCTGAAACTCAATTTTACGTCCTGCAATTCTGCCGGTCTCATCAACCCAGATTCTGGTGTTGAGATGAGAATCATCGGAATCACCGGTATCTGCATCTTTCAGAAAATCAAGACCGTCTTCTACAGCTTTGGTAAAGCTTTCATGCAGGTCCTCGTTACTTGAGAGTTTCTTTGTCCAGGTATCGAGGATGTTCTCAATATCACTGTCTGATTTTGCTTCTTCCAGGATTGCAGTTGCAGTTTTTACAGCGTCTTCGGCTGAAATCTGGCCTTCATATACTGTACAGTCCTGACTGATATCACCTGCTGTCAGAGTTTCCTGACTGCTTTCGCCTTCTGTTACATTGTCAAAAAGCATAGATCCGTATTTATCCAGAAGTGTTTCTACTACAGAAGCTTCTGGAGCTGCTGCTGACAGATCAGACATCATGGAAACAGTCAGGCTGAGACTATCAGAATAAGCGGAAGCGAAATTGTCTGTCGGAATATCTGCATCTGAATCATCAGGGGTTAATTCTTCAAGATCATTTTCAATATTGGCAGCCTGTTGGTCTGCGGCTTCTTCCAGATTGGTCTTGAAATATTTATCAGAGAGTTCAGGGATGCGCATATAAATATCCTGGCTGTCCGGATCAAGATAATATTCCAGAGTACAGATTTTATTATCATTAAGAAGGACCTTCATCAGAATACCTTCTTTTCCTTCTGTAAAAGAGATATCATTGGAAAGTGTGACATTGTCCAGCCAGGAGACATCAAATGGTGCGACAAACCCCAGCAGTGAGCGTCCGGAATCTTCAAATTTCAGAATCATGTCACTCTGCATTCCTGACATCAGAGACTGGCTTTCTTCTATAGATGTAGCGTAAGAAGATGCCATTTCTGTGACCTTTTTTGCCCATGCATCTTTTTCAATGGAAGCGTAGCTGTCTGCTGCAAATGCTGTAGATGGAATTGCAGCAGTACCAAGAAGTGCTGCAGTACAGATAGCGGTTGTTTTTCTTAACCATTTTTTCCTTGTTTTCATAAAGGGCCTCCTTCCGTTCTGTTATGAATCTTATGTAGTGGAATTACATTTCAGGACATTCATTTTCAGATATGTCGTTTGACTGAAATAATAATCTATAGCAGTCCTTGTAAATGATTTTTCAAATACGCTCTATATTAAGATGCATTATTTTAGAGGATTGCTATATATCAATTTTACCAGATAAAGATAGAAAAAGCTATGTTTTTTCGACAATATGGAAAAAGATGTTGATTTTAGACTAAATTATTTCTATAGAAAAATAACAAAATATAGACAAAAACTATATGTATATATAAATAATTGATATAAGAAAATTTATTGACAGATTTATATGAAAAATATATACTACTATTCATATCAAAACACTATGGAATTACTAAAAACAGGGAAACGATATATCACAGAAAACATACCGTTAGTCCGGAGATTATTATATTTTACAAGGGGAATATGCTCATGGAATTTCAGACTAAATTATTACACGGAAAAGCAGTAGACAATTATGCGAATGGTTCAACAGTGCCGCCTATCAGCCTGGCAAATGCTTTTGCATATGAATCTTCAGAACAGTTGGAAAAAGTATTCCAGAATCGGGCACCGGGATTTGCATATACCAGGATTGCGAATCCGACAGTAGATGCGTTTGAGCGAAGAGTAAATGAATTAGAAGGCGGGATTGGAGGTGTAGCCTGTTCCTCCGGAATGTCAGCGGTTACATTATCATTACTTAATATCCTGCAGGCAGGGGATGAGGTAATCGCAGGAAGTGCATTGTTCGGAGGTACACTGGATCTGCTTCATGATCTGGAGGCATTCGGAATCAAAGTACATTTTATACCGAGGGTAGAGATGGCGCTGATCGAGCCGTTTCTTACAGATAAGACCAGAGCAGTGTTTGGTGAAATAGTAGGAAATCCCGCACTGAATGTAATGGATGTCCGGGAAACAGCAGATTTTCTTCATGGAAAAGGAGTACCGCTGATTGTAGACAGCACAACTTCGACTCCGTATCTGATTAATCCGATTCAGTATGGTGCGGATGTAGTGGTGCATTCTACTTCTAAATATATAAATGGAAGTGGAGATGCCATCAGTGGAATTATCATTGACAGCGGAAACTTTTCCTGGAGTCCGGAACGTTATCCGGGAATGAAGGAATATAAGAAATACGGAAAGTTTGCTTATCTTGTGAAACTGAGGAACGGAATCTGGCGAAACATGGGCGGCTGTCTGGCTCCGATGAACGCTTATCTGAATATTATCGGAATGGAGACACTTGGTCTTCGTATGGAGCGGGTCTGTAATAACGCTTTCCGGCTTGCTCAGGCACTGGAGAAGCTGGAAGGTGTATCTGTCAACTATCCGCTGCTGGAGTCCAGTCCATATCATGAACTGGCAGAAAAACAGCTTAGTGGAAAGGGCGGAGCGATTCTGACTATCCGTGCAGGTTCCAAAGAACGGGCGTATAAGCTGATCAATCATCTGAAATATGTAAAGATTGCAACCAATATCGGTGATGTGAGAACTCTGGTAATTCATCCGGCGTCTACAATTTATATCCACAGTACGCCGGAGGCAATGGAAGAGGCTGGAGTGTACGACGACACGATCCGTATCAGTGTGGGTATCGAAGATATAAAAGATCTGATACAGGATTTCACAGAGGCAGTGGAGAGCCTTGGAGAAGAATAATTCATGATATACACATTATCAGGCGCTTTGGTCGGAACATGATAGTAACCGGACAGAGGCGCTGGTTTAAAAACAGAATAACTGACAGACAGTCAGAGATAAGAGAAGCCCCGGAAGTTCAGGAGTGTCCAGTTAAGTGGAACTCGATGATCTTCCGGGTTTCTTTTTGCAGCAAAATTTTTTCAGATATTGAATCTGTTTCCGAAACCGTTTCGTTATAAAAAATAGCGGTTAAAAATTAACAACTATCTGCGGGCGCGTTTTTCAATCAGTCCAAGGAGTACGTACAGGATAATAGCGATGATGCACAGAATGATAATGGACATCAGTACCCAGGTAAGCTTAAAGGTCTGGCTGGAATAGATGATCAGGTAGCCAAGCCCTTTTCTGGCACCGATAAATTCGCCTATGATAACACCAACCAGACACAGACCAATATTAACTTTCATAACACTGAGCAGTAACGGTACAGAAGACGGAAGAATAATCTTCATAAGCTTTTCTTTCTTCCCACCGCCCAGCGTCTCAATAAGCTTCAGTTTTTCCGGGTCAGCTTCACCAAAACCTGTATACAGATTCAAAATCGAACCAAAGATAGCAACCGACATACCGCAGACAATAATCGTCCGTTCGTTGGCACCAAGCCATACAATAAGCAAAGGTGCCAGAGCAGATTTCGGAAGACTGTTCAGTACTACGAGATAAGGCTCTGTGATCTTCGCAAGTCTGGGACAGGTCCACAGCAGAACTGCCATCCCTGCACCCAGAACAACAACGAACAGAAAACTGACCAGTGTTTCCGTAATTGTAACAGAGAGATGGGGAAAAATAGAGCCGTCTCTGCACATACTGCAGAAGCTGTGCCAGATCATTACCGGACTGCTGAAGATAAAAGAATCGATCAGCCCGGTCCTGGCGGAGATTTCCCACAACACCAGAAAGAAAAGAAGAATAAATATCCGCAAAAAAAGAACAAGTTTCTTTTCTCTTTTCTGATGTCGGATATACTGTTGTTGATGATATGAGATTTCAGACATCATGATTCAGCTCCTTCCAGATAAGATTGAAATAAGATTTAAATTCAGGCGCATTTCTGGAAGCCATAGGAGTACGGTTCTCCAGATCAAAACAAATTGGCACAATCTTACGAATAATGGCAGGCCTTGGAGAAAGAATGATAACCCGGTCTGCCATGCTGATCGCTTCTGAAATATCATGGGTGACAAGGATCGCAGTCTTTTTTTCCTGATGCAGGATTCTGCCGATATCATCACTTACGCTGAGTCTGGTTTGAGAGTCAAGTGCAGAGAACGGTTCATCCAGCAGAAGAAGTTCCGGCTTTAATGCCAGAGTACGGATCAGTGCAGCTCTCTGGCGCATTCCTCCGGACAATTCAGACGGATGAGCAGAGCGGAATTTGTCCAAACCGTAATCTGAGAGAAGCTGATTTACATAAGCAAGTTTTTCGGCAGTGAGTTCCCTGCGGATTTCCAGTCCGAGAAGAACATTTTTATAAATTGTCCGCCACTCCAGCAGATGATCCTTTTGTAGCATATATCCGATACGGCAGTCACCGGAAGTTACCGGCGTGCCGTCCAGAAGAATCTGTCCCTGTTCCGGCCGGAGCAGACCACAGATCAGATTCAGCAGCGTGGACTTTCCACAGCCTGACGGTCCGACGATGGCGAGAAATTCACCTGGCATCAGTTGAAAGGATATATGAGAAAGGGCAGGGGTTTCCCCTGATAAACTGTGGTAGGAGAGACTGACATCTGTAATATCCAGCAGTGGTTTCATACAGATACCTCCATATTCGGTGAATAGTAACGAATATTTGTTACTGTTCACACACCAACTATCCCGCTAGTGCGCCGGCAAGTTGATTCTTGAAACAATCTTGCAGGATAAATTTTCTTATTTCAAGGCGGAGGAAGGAGGCGTAGCGGTGGCTACGGCGACCGACGACAACGCGGAAATAAGAAATTTAGACGCAAGATTGTTCGAGAAATCAACTTGTTGGCACACTAGGTGTTTTGGCATGAATATGCCAAAATCCCGAGACATACAAGCCAAAATTCCATTGCCGCAGGCAATCTGGAATGAATTTTGGCTACGTTACTGTGAACGGAGTGAACAGTAACGAATATTTTCATAATTTATGATATGCAGAAATGTCAGGGTATGATATAATAGATAAACTATAGTATTTTTGCTGCTATAGTATTTGAGGGCAAATGTTCTGTAAGGAATACGTTACTGTTTACTATGTGTTTCATATCAGAAATACACATATATCAGACACTACGACATACATGAATCGGGTATAGAAATCAGACGAATGCTGTAAAAAACTGCATAAGAAAGTGTAAGCAAATGAGAAACAAAAAGAAAGCAATATTTAACACCATTTTTCTGATCCTTATATTTTCCATTACCGTATATATGGTATTTAAGGGAGAGGATCTGGGAGAGATTATTCATACAGTACGGCAGGCAGATCCGGTTTACTTACTGATCAGCGTGGTTTGTGTGGTACTGTTCATACTTGGCGAGTCTGTAATTATCTTCTATATGATGCGGACTCTCGGAGCAAAAGTAAAGATGGGGCATTGTGCTCTGTATTCTTTTGTGGGATTCTTTTTCAGCTGTATCACACCGTCTGCATCCGGCGGGCAGCCAATGCAGATTTATTTTATGAAAAAGGATAAACTTCCGATTCCTGTCACTACGCTGGTCCTGATGATTGTCACGATTACTTATAAAGCGGTTCTGGTAGTGATCGGAATTGTAATCTGGATTTTTGGCAGAGGCTTTCTGGAAGGATATCTTGGTCAGTACATGTGGGTGTTTTACCTGGGCGTAGGCCTGAATATTTTCTGCGTTACTTTCATGATGATCCTTGTATTTGCACCTGGACTGGCGAAATGGATCATGGTAAAAGGTCTGAAACTTATTGAACATTTCCGTTTCCTTAAGCCAAAGACAACCCGGCTTGAGAAACTGGAAGCGTCTATGGATCAGTATCATGAAACTGCGGCTTTCTGGGCAAGTCACAAGCTGGTGATCCTGAAAGTGTTACTGATCACTATGGCGCAGAGGATTTTGTTATTTACAGTTACATACTGGGTATACCGTTCGCTGGGATTTCATGGATATTCCATCATAACCCTTACGATTTTGCAGTCTGTCATATCTGTCTCTGTTGATATGCTGCCTTTACCCGGAGGAATGGGAATCAGTGAGTCTCTTTATCTGGTGATGTTTGCACCGGTTTTCGGAGAAGCATTACTTCCTGCAATGCTGCTCAGCAGAGGAATTTCCTATTATGCACAGATGCTTATCAGTGCAGTGATGACCTGTGTGGCGTATTTCATAATAGGAAGAAAAGAACAAGAAGAAAAGTAGGGGGAGAAAATATGTTTTTAGGAATTTATGATTATACGGTAATATTGACTTATATAAGCCTGGGAATTTCCGTATTTGGAATTACCAGGGCTCTGGAGGGGGATTTTAAGGTTGCGATTTTCTGTCTGGCACTTTCCGGACTGTGTGATATGTTTGACGGAAAGATAGCCAGAACAAAGAAGAACCGTACGGATGATGAGAAGAATTTCGGGATTCAGATCGATTCCTTATGTGATGTGGTCTGCTTTGGTATTTTTCCGGTAATGATCTGTTACTGTCTGGGTGTGAATACACCGGCGGGGATTGGGGCGCTTATTTTTTACAGTGTGGCATCTGTCATCCGCCTTGCATATTTTAATGTTTCAGAAGCAAAGAGACAGAATGAGACTTCTGAGAACAGACAGTATTATCAGGGGCTTCCAATCACATCCATGGCGATCATCCTGCCGTTCCTTTATCTGATGAGAAGATATTGCGGACTCTATTTCCTGATCGTGATACATATTGCAGTAATTATCGTGGGACTGCTTTTTATTCTGGATATAAAGGTAAAAAAACCTCAGAATCCGGTACGCATCCTGCTGGTTGCAGTCGTGGCACTTGCACTTGCGAAGATGTTCCGTTTGATATAAAATAAATATAACTGTTGACTGGCCGCAGCGGTTCCCGGGAAACGGGGAGGCTGCGGTTATACTTTTATGGAGGGAAGATACGAATGAAGTATATTGACAGAAAAGGAAATATCACGATTGAAGAGAATGAGCAGGATAAATTCCTGCGGCATTTATATAATGACCGGGGTGGCAGACTCTGCCTGAAACTCCTGATCAGACCTTTCGTGTCAAAGGCAGCGGGAGTCCTGCTTAACACCAGACTTTCTGCCAGATTTGTACCGGATTTTGTAAAAAACAACAAGATTGACCTGAGCATTTACGAAAAACAGAACTTCTCTTCATGGAATGACTTCTTTATAAGGCGCATCCGAAAAGAAGAACGCCCGATCGATATGCGCGAAAACATCCTGATCAGCCCCTGTGACGGAAAACTTTCCGTACACAGGATCAGCTCAGACTCACGTTTCAGCATCAAAGATACAGAATATACAGCAGGACAGCTTCTGAAGAATAAGGCAATTGCTGAGAGATACACAGGCGGCTATGCGCTGATTTTCAGACTGACAGTAGATGACTATCATCATTACTGCTATGTGGCAGATGGAAGAAAATCCGCGAATGTAACTCTGCCCGGCGTTTTCCACACAGTGAATCCTGCAGCAAACGATGTATATCCCATCTACAAAGAAAACGCCAGAGAATACACTCTGCTGAAAACAAAACAATTCGGAACCATCCTCATGATGGAAGTAGGCGCCATGATGGTAGGAAAAATCACAAATCTCCATAAAAATCCTGCCACAGTAAAGAAAGGCCAGGAAAAAGGCAACTTCGAATTCGGAGGTTCCACAATAATCCTCCTCATCCAGCCGGGAAAAGTCCGTATTGACTATGATCTGATCGAGAATACAGAAGAGGGATATGAGACTATCGTAAAAATGGGCGAACGAATAGGAGAGTGCAGAAAGTCAAAAAATACAAAGAATCATTACGAAGGCATAATAAAGAATGCCTGAACAGGCATTTACATCTTATAAATAAAAAGCATTTGTGAAGATGCAGAAAGGAAATCATAATACTGTTGAATAAACGAAACTATCAGAAAGAACTGGAAAAACTTATAGATCAGGCGCAAAAAGATAACAAGATCCCAAGCCTGTTTCTCCACAGCTGCTGTGCACCCTGCAGCAGTTACGTACTGGAATACCTGTCAAAATATTTCAACATCACAGTATTCTACTACAACCCAAACATCTACCCGGAAGAAGAATATCGCAAACGAGTCCATGAAATTACCCGTCTTGTAAACTCCATGGAATTTGAACACCCTGTCAAACTGATAGAGGGTCACTACGACCCACAGGAATTCTTCCAGATGGCAAAAGGCCTCGAAGACGTACCCGAAGGTGGCGAACGCTGCTTCAAATGCTACCGCCTCCGCATGGAAGAAGCAGCAAAACTGGCAGAAGAGGGCGGCTATGACTATTTTACCACCACCCTTTCCATCAGCCCTCTGAAAAACGCAGCCAAGATCAACGAAATCGGAGAAGAACTGGCAGAAATCTACCACGTCCAACACCTCCCATCTGACTTCAAGAAAAAAAACGGCTACAAACGTTCCATCGAACTATCCCACGAATACGACCTCTACCGTCAGAACTACTGCGGTTGCGTCTATTCCCGAAGAGAGGCTGAAAATAGAAAATAAAGCAGTAACCACAATTATGTAACATATAGCCAACACACCTTCTTTTTCTTCACGTACCTTTTGAATGATTCCAAACTAACTACTTTGCAATACTGAAAAAATATGTTACACTAACACGTAAAAGCAATAATACCAAAAATAAAGAAGAAACGAGGAATAACACAATGGCACAGCTTTGGGGCGGACGTTTCACAAAAGAAACAGACAAACTTGTATATAACTTCAACGCATCCATCTCTTTTGACCAGAAATTCTATGAGCAGGACATCAGAGGCAGCAAAGCACACGTAGCAATGCTCGCCAGACAGGGAATCCTGACATCAGAAGAAAAAGATCAGATCGAAGCAGGTCTTGACGGAATCCTTGCAGATGTAAGATCCGGCAAACTCGAGATCACATCCGAATACGAAGATATCCACAGCTTTGTAGAAGCAAACCTTATCGACAGAATCGGTGATGCAGGCAAGAAACTTCACACAGGAAGAAGCCGTAACGATCAGGTAGCCCTTGACATGAAACTCTATGTAAGAGATGAGATTGACGAGACAGACGAACTGGTAAAGAAACTTCTCGAAGTACTTCAGAAGATCATGGAAGAGAATGTCCACACATACATGCCAGGCTTCACACACCTCCAGAAAGCGCAGCCGGTCACACTGGCTCACCACGTAGGTGCATATTTTGAAATGTTTGTACGTGACAGAAGCAGACTTGCAGATATCCGTAAGAGAATGAACACCTGTCCTCTGGGTGCAGGCGCACTGGCAGGAACCACCTATCCACTTGACAGAGAATATACAGCACAGCTTCTCGGTTTCGACGGCCCGACCAGAAACAGCATGGACTCTGTATCAGACAGAGACTATGTGATTGAGCTTCTGTCCGCATTCTCCACAATTATGATGCATATGAGCCGTTTCTGCGAAGAAATCATCATGTGGAACTCCAATGAATACCGCTTTGTAGAGATTGACGATGCCTACAGCACAGGCAGCAGTATCATGCCTCAGAAAAAGAACCCGGATATCGCAGAACTTGTAAGAGGAAAAACAGGTCGTGTATACGGAGCATTAACATCTATCCTTACAACCATGAAGGGAATCCCTCTTGCATACAACAAAGATATGCAGGAAGACAAAGAACTTACATTTGATGCCATTGACACTGTAAAAGGATGTCTTGCCCTCTTCACAGGCATGATCTCTACTATGCAGTTCAACAAACAGAATATGGAAGCAAGTGCAAAGAATGGCTTTACAAACGCTACAGATGCAGCCGATTATCTGGTGAACCATGGAGTACCTTTCCGCGATGCACACGGCATTGTAGGCCGTCTGGTGCTTACCTGTATTGATAAAGGGATTTCTCTGGATGAACTTCCTCTTGAAGAATATAAAGCCATCAGCCCGGTATTCGAGAACGATATTTACGAAGCGATCAGTATGAAAACCTGTGTGGAAAAACGTATGACCATCGGTGCACCGGGACCTGACGTGATGGAGAAAGTGATCGCTGAGAACAAAAAATATCTGGAAGAAAATTAAAAAAATGCTTGCAATTTATTTTGGTTTGTTATAGTATGTACAAGAAAGACAGATGTACGCAATATAAGGACACCTGGATAAAAATGTCCGCGAAAGGGTAGAGACGCGGGCAGAAGATAAAGAGGAGAAAAATATTATGAGTGAAAAGCTTAGAGTCGGTATTTTAGGTGCTACAGGTATGGTAGGTCAGAGATTTATCTCTCTGCTTGAGAATCATCCATGGTTTGAAGTTGTAACTGTAGCTGCAAGTCCGAGAAGTGCAGGAAAGACATACGAAGAGGCAGTTGGCGGAAGATGGAAAATGGATACTCCAATGCCGGAGGGTGTCAAGAATCTTGTTGTTATGAACGTAAACGAAGTAGAGAAGGTTGCTGCAACAGTTGATTTCGTATTCTCTGCTGTAGATATGTCAAAAGAAGAGATCAAGAAGATCGAAGAAGAATATGCTAAGACAGAGACACCGGTTGTTTCCAACAACAGTGCTCACAGATGGACACCGGATGTACCGATGGTAGTGCCGGAAATCAATCCGGAACACTTCGATGTAATCGAATCCCAGAAGAAACGTCTCGGAACAACACGCGGATTTATCGCTGTTAAACCAAACTGCTCTATCCAGAGCTATGCTCCTGTATTAACTGCATGGAAAGAGTTCGAGCCATATGAAGTAGTTGCTACTACATATCAGGCAATCTCCGGAGCAGGTAAGACATTTAAGGACTGGCCGGAAATGGTTGGAAACATCATCCCATACATCGGCGGCGAGGAAGAGAAGAGCGAGAAAGAGCCATTAAGAATCTGGGGTAAAGTAGAAGACGGTGTAATCAAACCTGCTACAGAACCGGTTATCACATGCCAGTGTATCCGTGTACCGGTACTGAACGGACATACAGCAGCTGTATTCGTTAAATTCCGCAAGAACCCTACTAAAGAGCAGCTTATCAAAGCATTAGTAGAGTTTAAGGGACTTCCACAGGAATTAGGACTTCCAAGTGCTCCGAAGCAGTTCATCCAGTACTTAGAAGAGGACAACCGTCCACAGGTTACAGAGGATGTAAACTTCGAACATGGAATGGGCGTATCTGTAGGACGTCTTCGTGAGGACACAGTATATGACTGGAAATTCGTAGGACTTTCCCACAATACAGTCAGAGGTGCAGCAGGCGGAGCAGTTCTCTGTGCTGAAACCTTAAAAGCAAAAGGATATATCCAGGCGAAATAATTTATAGAAAATAATAAAAGAGGTGCCGGTAACGGTGCCTCTTTTTATGAGGACACGATGGATTATGAAAGAAAAAGTTCTGACAACAGTGGTGACTTTTGAAACTACCACTCAGGCAATTGCCATGGAAAGGGAATGTAAGAAAAACAAATTTACAGGCAGACTGATCCCTGTGCCAAGAGAAATATCAGCTTCCTGCGGCCTTGCGTGGAAATGTGGGGAACAGAACGAAGAAGAAACAGCTTCCTATATGAAGGAACAGGATCTGGAATATGAAAAGATTTATAGGATTCTTGCGTAAAATGGAAAGATTTATAGGAATACCTGATATATGGTAAACGGTTCACATTTTGACGGATATGTGAAAACATGATACAATGATAGCACTGAATCTCTTGTTATAGAAGATATGTAACTATTTGGCAGTCTGTCGGCTGTGAAAGTACGTTACTGTTCACTCCGTTTACAGTAACGAAAGTATTGAACAGTTACGAGGAGATTCTGAATATGGAGATCAATTGGGGTGAACTGACTTATGGGAAATGAAATGAAAAAAAGTGAAGTGCATCTTACACAGCTTGCCAGTGCAGCCGGATGCGGTGCTAAGATTGGCCCGAAAGTTCTGGCGCAGGTAGTAGGCAAACTTCCGAAATTTACAGATCCGATGCTTCTGGTAGGTCCGGAGACATCAGACGATGCAGCAGTATACAAGATTAATGATGAACTGGCAATGATCCATACAGTAGACTTTTTTCCGCCAGTAGTGGATGATCCGTATATGTACGGGCAGATCGCGGCAGCCAATGCACTGAGTGATGTCTATGCAATGGGCGGTGTTCCGAAACTGGCATTAAATGTGGTGGCATTTCCGAACTGTCTT
Organism: Blautia sp. MSK18_10; assembly: GCF_020553185.1. Classification (NCBI taxonomy): domain Bacteria; kingdom Bacillati; phylum Bacillota; class Clostridia; order Lachnospirales; family Lachnospiraceae; genus Blautia; species Blautia sp. MSK18_10. The sequence continues at coordinate 32,017 of NZ_JAJCGT010000037.1, forward strand.
GGTCCGGAAGTCTTGGAACAGATCCTGCGCGGCGGTGCAGATAAGGTTATGGAAGCCGGAGCAGTCCTTGCAGGCGGGCATACTATCAATGATAAAGAACCGAAATACGGACTCTGTGTAACAGGTTATGTGCATCCGGACAAAATGTGGAAAAATTACGGTGCAGAAGCAGAAGACATCCTTATTCTTACCAAACCGCTGGGCTGTGGAATCCTTAACACTGCCATTAAGGCAGAAATGGCGTCTCAGGAAGAAATTGAGAGAGTCCAGAAGATCATGGCGAAGCTGAACAAATATGCAGCAGAGATTGCATCTAAATACACGGTCCACAGCTGTACCGACGTAACAGGATTCAGTCTTGCAGGCCACAGTCTGGAAATGGCAAAAGGCAGCCGGAAAACCCTGGTGATCCAGTCTGAGAAACTTCCGATCATTGAGGGTGTTGAAGAATATGCACAGATGGGGCTGATCCCTGAAGGTGCATACAGAAATCGTGACTTCGCAGGCGATGAAGTACGAAGTGAGATTAAGGAACTCTGGATGGAGGATCTGGTATTTGATCCGCAGACATCCGGCGGACTTCTACTTGCAGTACCGGCAGAAGAAGCCGATGCCCTTGCAGAAGAGCTTGCAGGTATGGATATCTTCGGCGGTGTTATCGGATATGTAACAGAATTGCAGGATAAAGCAGTTGTATTCGAATAAAAAATTCAGCTTTAATTTCAGACATTTTTTCCTGCGACAATGGAATTTTGGCTTGTATGTCTCGGGATTTTGGCATATTCATGCCAAAACACCTCGCGAGATAGTGGTGTGTGAACAGTAACTACAAATCTGAAGAATATTCTTGAATTGTTTGACGATTTCGGTTGTGAAACAGATATTCAGGTGATATAATGTTCTCAATAAAATACATTGCGGAGGTGTAGTTATGAATTACGAAGATGTACAGAAAGTGTCAAACGCGGCGAAAGCCAAGAGTAACCTGGTGAATACCAACTTTTTCAAGTACTTCATACGTGCAATCATGGCGGGTTTTTTTATTGATGTGGCCATGATCTACAGTAATGTAGTTGGAAACGTATTCTCCAAGACCATGCCTGAATGGGGAAAATTTATGGGGGCATTAGTATTCTCCATTGCAGTGCTTCTGATCAGCTTCGTAGGCGGCGAACTTTTTACAGGAAACAATATGGTAATGGCGTTCGGAGCCTATGATAAACAGGTGAGCTGGAAAGAGGCAGGTAAGGTATGGGGCGTAAGCTACCTTGGAAACTTTGTCGGATGTGCAATTTTAGCATTGTTGTTTGTAGGTGCAGGAGCGTCCGGAACAGCAGATTATTTTGCAGGATTTATCGGAAACAAATTGAGTATTCCGCTCGGACAGATGTTTTTCAGAGCAGTGCTCTGTAACTTCTTCGTCTGTCTCGGTGTGCTCTGTGGTATGAAATTAAAGAGTGATGCAGGAAGATTCCTGATGATCGTTATGTGTATCTCAGGATTTGTTGTAAGTGGATTTGAGCACTGCATCGCAAACATGGGAATCTTTGTTACCGCATACTGCCTGGTACATGGATTATCCCTTGGAGCCATGGTAAAGAGCATGGTAGTAGTAACTTTAGGAAATATGGTGGGCGGTGCCCTGTTGCTGGCATGGCCGCTCAGAAAGATGAGTGCAGATAAATAATATGTCAAAAGCTTTATACATAGCCGAAAAGCCCAGTGTGGCACAGGAATTCGCAAAAGCTTTGAAAATCAACGGACAAAGACGGGATGGCTACCTGGAATCTCAGGACAGCGTGGTGACCTGGTGTGTGGGACACCTGGTCACCATGAGCTACCCGGAAAAATATGATATCAAATATAAAAGGTGGAGTTTAGATACCCTGCCTTTTTTGCCGCGCGAATTTAAATATGAAGTGATCCCCGGAGTGCAGAAGCAGTTTGAGATTGTCAAAGGACTGCTTAACCGTGAGGATGTGGACACTATCTATGTGTGCACTGACTCCGGACGGGAGGGAGAATACATTTACCGTCTGGTGGCACAGATGGCAGGTGTTCGTGGAAAAAAAGAAAAGAGAGTCTGGATCGACTCCCAGACAGAAGAAGAGATTATGAGAGGAATCAGAGAGGCAAAGGATCTGTCGGCATATGACAATCTTTCTGCTTCAGCCTATCTTCGGGCGAAAGAAGACTATCTCATGGGAATTAATTTTTCCCGTGTACTGACACTGCGTTATGGAAACAGTGTGTCAAATTATTTAAATACGAAATATCAGGCCATTTCTGTAGGACGAGTTATGACCTGTGTACTTGGAATGGTAGTGCGAAGAGAGCGCGAGATCCGTGCGTTTGTGAAAACTCCGTTTTACCGCGTACTCAGCAGCATTGCCCTTGAGGGAGAAAATTTTGAGGGAGAATGGAGAGCTGTGGAAGGCAGCAGATATTTCCAGACTCCTTATCTGTATAAAGAGAACGGATTTAAAGAGAAAGCCTATGCTGAAAAACTGATACAGGAGCTGTCTGTGAGTCAGCCGTTGCAATGTACAGTAGAGAAAATCGAGCGGAAAAAAGAGAACAGGAATCCGCCGCTTTTATTTAACCTGGCGGAGCTTCAGAATGTGTGCTCCAAGCTGTTCAAGATCAGCCCGGATGAGACATTAAAAATCGTACAGGAACTGTATGAAAAGAAACTGGTCACTTATCCCAGAACAGATGCCCGTGTGTTGTCTACTGCGGCTGCAAAGGAAATTTATAAGAATATTTCCGGTCTGCGTAATTATGAACATACAGCGGAAATCGCACAGCACATTATTGAACAGGGAAATTACAAAAATCTGGCAAAGACCAGATATGTTAATGATAAGCAGATCACAGACCATTATGCAATCGTACCCACAGGCCAGGGCTTAAACGCATTGAGAAGTGTTTCTCTTACTGCGCAGCGTGTATATGAGACCATTGTCAGAAGGTTTGTATGTATTTTTTATCCTCCTGCAGTATATCAGAAGATCAGTCTTGTGACAAAAATTCAGAATGAGAGCTTCTTTTCTTCATTTAAAGTACTGCTGGATGAAGGGTACTTAAAAGTTGCCACAAATTCTTTTGCGAAGCGAAAAGCAGCAGATGCCATGAGTGGTGGAAACAGAGCCGGCGCAGCCGGCAATGAGGGAAGTGAAGAGGAAGATCCGGATACAGGAAAAAACGGCGGGAACAAAGCTGATGATTCGGCTGAGGATATGGCGTGTGATACCAGACTTCTTGCCGCATTGCAGAACCTGAAAAAAGGTGATATACTCTCTGTGGACAGTCTGAGTATCAAAGAGGGCGAGACATCGCCGCCAAAGCGTTATAATTCCGGTTCTATGATTCTTGCAATGGAGAATGCAGGTCAGCTGATCGAGGACGAAGAGCTTCGTGCCCAGATTAAAAGCTGCGGAATCGGAACCAGTGCCACCAGAGCGGAAATTCTTAAGAAACTGTGCAATATCAAATATCTGGCACTCAATAAGAAAACCCAGGTGATCACTCCAACCCTTCTTGGAGAGATGATCTTTGATGTGGTAAACTGCTCCATCAGACAGCTTCTGAACCCGGAACTGACTGCAAGCTGGGAAAAAGGACTGAATTATGTGGCAGAGGGCAGTATTACAGAACAGGAATATATGGATAAGCTGGAACATTTTGTGCGCCTTCGCACCAGACAGGTGGAGGACAGCAATATCCAGCCATATCTGAGACAGTTCTTTGATGCTGCAGCAGTGAATTATAAGGATTCATCTGAAAAAAACAGTGCGAAAACAACAGGCAGATCAACGTCCGCAACGGGACGATCACGTACCTGCAGAAAGCCGTCTGCTTCAAAGTAGTATGCATTTGTGACAGATAAAAGAAAACATGTCATCATAGCGAGAGAAAAGAGGAAAATATTATGTTAAAAGATTTTACAATTGCAAACCTTCTGGATCTGAACGAAACAATCGCAAAGGATTTATTTGAAGGAAAAACATATCCATGGGAAGTATTACCGGAGATCGGAGATTTCATTCTGAAACTGGGACAGACCTTAAGTGAAGAAGAATACGACCACCCGTCAGAAGATGTATGGATCGCCAAGAGTGCCAAAGTGGCACCTACAGCCTGCATCAACGGTCCGGTCATCATAGGTAAAGAAGCAGAAGTACGCCACTGTGCATTTATACGCGGAAAAGCAATTATAGGTGAGGGTGCAGTAGTAGGTAATTCTACGGAATTAAAGAATGCGGTACTTTTCAACAAGGTACAGGTTCCGCACTACAATTATGTAGGCGATGCAGTTCTCGGCTACAAATCCCATATGGGTGCAGGTTCCATCTGTTCCAATGTAAAATCTGACAAGAAACTGGTAGTTGTAAAAGACGGTGACGAGAAGATTGAAACAGGTCTGAAGAAATTCGGCGCAATGCTGGGTGACAACGTAGAAGTAGGCTGCGGCTCCGTATTAAATCCCGGAACTGTGATCGGACGCTGCTGCAACATTTACCCACTTTCCTCAGTAAGAGGCTGCGTACCTGCAAATCACATTTATAAGTCAAAAACAGAAATTGCAGAAAAGAAAAGTTGAAAATATAGAAGAGGCAGGTTGTATGAAGGATATTATTTCAGTCATACAGCCTGCCCTTTTATATTTTTATGTCTGTTTGAGATAGAAGATATTTGTTGTACCTGATATTACATATGAAATAAAAGTTTTCTCAGGATTACCAGAATGGTAATGTGCACCGGATAAAACCAGTAAAAAACATATTTCAGAAATTTTCCTTTTACAAATCCACGTTCACCATTGTACATATTAATGGAAAGAAAAGCAAAGCAGGCTTTCCATTCATAGTAAAGCCAGCAGCTTCCGATGATCGCCTGGGCGGTTTTATCGTTGCGGAACCAGTACATGATCAGCAGGAATACAAATCCCCGCCATCCGTAATCTGCCTTCAGAAACACAGAGACAGTCAGCAGTGCCAGCACGCAGACAAGCTGCATTTTCTGATTATCCCAGAAGTATTCCAGGGCACAGAATGCCAGGTATCCCAGAAACAGGGTGAAAAATACATTCTGTTTTTCATATCTCCAGGTGTTGGTAAACATGAAGTTCCATGGAATCTCAGAGATACATGCAAATAGAAACAGATTCAGGCCATATTTCTTACGGTTATGTGTATGCAGAAATCCTTCCACTAACAGAAAACAGAAAATTGGAAAAGCGGCCCTGCCGATATCCCGGAAAATCCGATACCAGCTGTAATCCACGCCGCCGAAACTGAAAAGGGTTGCAGTTGTGGCAGGATAATTATACAGGATCATTAAGCCGGTATGGTCAATCAGCATCAGGGTGATAGCAATTAATTTTAAAGCGCTTCCGCTCAGAACCTGAAATTTTGCAGGGAGAAAGGAAGCAGGTAACTTTGTTGTCATAATAGAAATCCCTTCATTAATAGAAATTAGAACTATTTTACCACAAAAAAATCAAAGATGGTTAAAAATTTTACAATTTATGACTGGACGAATCAGCACTTTTGTGAGAAAATAACACTAGGTTGTTAGGCATACTCCTCTGAAGTCATTCAGCAGACATCAGAGTTTTACCCTGTGCAGTTCATTCAGCAGTTCTGTACAGCGGCGAGTATAACAACATGAAGTTAATCTATACTTGAAAGGAGTTTTACAATGATTTATTCACGCGAAGTAGAAGAAATGTGCCCAGTTGCACAGGGCGTTCATCATGGCGCCGCTCCAATCCCAGAAGAAGCTAAATGGGTACAGGCAAAAGAAGTCAAAGATATTTCCGGTCTTACACACGGTGTTGGCTGGTGTGCACCACAGCAGGGTGCCTGCAAGCTTACATTAAATGTTAAAGAGGGTATCATCCAGGAAGCACTGGTTGAGACTATCGGATGTTCAGGTATGACTCACTCTGCAGCTATGGCTTCCGAGATTCTTCCGGGACTTACAGTTATGGAGGCACTGAACACTGACTTAGTTTGTGATGCGATTAATACAGCTATGAGAGAACTCTTCCTTCAGATCGTTTATGGACGTACACAGTCTGCATTCTCAGAAGAAGGACTTCCAGTAGGTGCTGGACTTGAAGACCTTGGTAAAGGACTTCGTTCTCAGGTTGGTACAATGTATGGAACTCTGAAAAAAGGACCTCGTTACCTTGAAATGGCAGAAGGTTATGTAACAGGTATTGCTCTTGATGCAGATGATGAGATCATCGGATATCAGTTCGTAAGCCTTGGAAAAATGACTGATTTCATCAAAAAAGGCGATGACCCGAATACTGCATGGGAAAAAGCAAAAGGTCAGTATGGCCGTGTTGCAGACGCTGTTAAAATTATCGACCCAAGAAAAGAATAATTTAGGAGGTAACAGGAAATGGCTTTATTTGAATCATATGAGAGACGAATTGACAAGATCAATTCTGTTTTAAACAGCTATGGCATTGCTTCTATCGAAGAAGCTGAGAAAATCACAAAAGACGCAGGTCTTAATGTATACGATCAGATCAAAGGCATTCAGCCAATCTGTTTCGAGAACGCTTGCTGGGCATACACAGTAGGTGCTGCAATCGCAATCAAAAAAGGATGCAAGAAAGCAGCAGATGCAGCAGCAGCTATCGGTGAAGGACTTCAGGCATTCTGTATTCCTGGATCCGTTGCTGATACACGTAAAGTAGGTCTTGGACATGGTAACCTTGGCAAGATGCTTCTTGAAGAAGAAACAGAGTGCTTCTGCTTCCTGGCTGGACATGAGTCCTTCGCAGCAGCTGAAGGTGCTATCGGTATCGCTGAGAAAGCTAACAAAGTTCGTCAGAAACCATTACGTGTTATCCTGAACGGTCTTGGAAAAGATGCTGCTCAGATCATCTCCCGTATCAACGGCTTTACATATGTAGAGACAGAATACGATCCATACAAGAACGAAGTTAAAGAAGTATTCAGAAAAGCATACTCCGAAGGACTTCGTGCAAAAGTTAACTGCTACGGCGCTAACAGCGTTCCGGAAGGTGTTGCTATCATGTGGAAAGAAGACGTTGACGTTTCTATCACAGGTAACTCCACAAACCCGACACGTTTCCAGCATCCAGTTGCAGGTACATACAAGAAAGAACGTCTTGAAGCAGGTAAGAAATACTTCTCAGTTGCTTCCGGTGGTGGTACAGGACGTACACTTCACCCAGACAACATGGCAGCAGGTCCAGCTTCCTACGGTATGACAGATACATTAGGACGTATGCACTCTGATGCACAGTTCGCTGGTTCTTCTTCTGTACCGGCTCACGTAGAGATGATGGGTCTCATCGGCGCTGGTAACAACCCGATGGTTGGTATGACAGTTGCAGTAGCTGTTTCCATCGAGGAAGCTGCTAAGGCTGGAAAGTTCTAATCAAACCTTTTTAATCAAAGAGTCAACAAACCTAGAAAGTACCGTAGTTCCAAGGGCTGCGGTACTTTTCTTAGTTTAGATCAAAAAATGAGAAAGTAATTTGAGACACGGTGAGAAGCCTTGAAAATGGCAAGATAGGCAAACAGGTAGGTAACAAGTAGGCAACAGAGCGAAGGAAACAAAAAGAAGAGCCGATCACAGGAAAAGAAATGCCGCAACCACAAGGGTTACGGCATTTTTTCTAGTGTGCCGAGCATGGCACTAATCTTACTGGTGAAAGTCCAGTCACGGGTATTTACCGCCAAGTGTAGTGAACCACAAGTCGGTACCAGTAATGGTATGGATGAAGGTAGAAAAAAGCGGCTTTTCAAGCCGCTTTTTCTGCATAGTTAAATATGTTA
>NZ_JAJCGT010000038.1:0-39785 GCF_020553185.1 Blautia sp. MSK18_10
AGAAAAGTTTAAATTGGTTTGAGAAAGAGAAAAGTAAATTCTGTAAAGTTGACTTCACAAAACCTGAAAAACAGAAAGAGAGCTGCCAGACAGCAGAAGAAAAAACAGAACGGACAAAAAAGACGGATTGATTACATAATAGGAAACTGAAAACATGCGACAATCTGCAGGGATACCGGGGTTAGGCTGAAACACTATATCACGGAACCGTCTATGTAGTACAGCAAAATAGGCTGTCCTCATACCGAGGGTTTCCACTTCAGTAAGCCTGAGAAGTGTCAAACTGACACTTCCTCAAACATACTAAGGTCACAACTCTCATTGCATCCACAGTCACAACAAAAAATAGAGTATTCCCTTCAATGCGTGCGATATTTCACTTGTGATTGTGATCTCGTGTTTCCATACAGCCGCACGGACAAGAAATATATTCCTTTCCCTCTTTGATTTCAATAATTTCCCAGGTATGTTCATGAGAAGTGAAGGGTTTATCCAAACAGACATGTCCATGCACAGTTGAAATAGTTGCAACGATGGCCATTGTAGCAATGCACCCAATAATTAGGTTTTTTGATTTTGCTTGCATATATTTGTCTCCTTTCATTTAGTGAATACGTATAGGCGTTTGCGAAACGCCAAACACTGCATAAATACGGTGTTTTTTGTCGTTAAAATAAAATATCTCCTCAAGGTTTATGGTAAAATAGAATTGATTAGAAACTAATTAACCAATCCACCTAAAGGAGATATACCTACATGATAACATATAAACAGCTCACTTTGGCAGAAATTTTTGAATATAGAACGAAAATAAGTTTCTGCACCATTGGGGGAATACTACGAATTGTAGATGAAGATAAGAGCATGAAACAGAAATTTGAAGAGAAAGCGTAACCAAAGCATAAGAAATACGATGTTTATTATGAGAGCCTTTTTTGTTATGATATTTGCACAGGATGTTTGAAAGTACGAAATCGGAGAAAGCTGTATGGAAGATACTTATATTATAGACTTGTTCTGGAGAAGAGATGAAAATGCAATACAATTAGTTGATAAAAAGTATAATTCCACTTGTTATTCTATTGCGTGGAAGATTCTTATGAATAGGGAAGATTCCGAGGAGTGTGTAAATGATACATGGTTTGCGGCATGGCGGTATATCCCACCCCAAAGGCCGCCAAAACTGGTAGCTTTCTTAGGAAAAATTACAAGAGGATTCGCAATTGATATGTTAAGAAAAAAGCATGCGGCAAAACGGATGGATATGCATATTGCAAACATAACGGAAGAGGTAGAAAGTTTAAATACCGCTAGAACGCATATTTTAGATGAACATATGGAAGCTGAGGAACTGATAGAAATCATCAATCGTTTCCTGGACGGTTTATCTGACAGGGACAGGGATATTTTGTCCAGAGATATTGGGTAATGGAATCCATTAAAAATATTGCCGCCAGACATAAGATGTCAGAAGGGGCAATTAAGCAGAATCTGCTGCGGAATAAAAGGAAACTGAAAAAGATATGTATAAATTTATCATACATATATTTTTATCAATGTCATTTAGATAAGCATTTCGTCTGATAAAAACAGTATATCACGTTATTTGACTTTAGAAAACATGGTTCAGTTAAGAAATATTATGTTCAATGGGAAGTCCTGTCTGCCCCCCCCAGATGACTACCTGTGAAGAACATAAAATACAATTTCGTATACCAAAAAGACAGATTGCAGATCTGTCTGAAAAAGAAGTATAATAGTGATGATATTTAAGCCGCTCGATACATGAAATCCCTATTTCTCTTTGGACGGAGGCGGATAGGATATTTACGGTTGCTCCTGACTGGTGTCAGGTGCTTTTGTATGAGAAGCATGGTCTCAATTTCGTCACTGCTATGTTTTAAATATGCTCTGCATATGTTGACTGCGGTGGCGAAATTTATTTTGTAGATATGCTTTGTGTTATCTCGTGTTCTCACAACGGCCTGAGCTGTCACAAATTCGCAGAAGTTATATAGTATCATCCGGGCATTGAGTTCCTGAAGGATCCCGTCATACTTGCTGCTATGCCAGTTAACAAGACCTATGGTGTATTTCAGCTCACGAAAGCTTGTTTCCTCGCTCCAGCGCATTCTGTAAAGCTTTTTAATCTCTTCTAAGGGGAAGTCTTCTTCCGAAAGATTTGTGGCAATGCAGATGTAGGTCCCATTATCAAGAAGAATACGAACAATACGGAATTCGATATCATAATATGTACAGTTTTCATCCAGGAAATCCAGATCGGTAGTCTGCTGAAGAATGGTATACGTATTGGGATCCCCAAGAGTTTCTTTTGTATGGCGTCTGGTAAGAGTGGTTTTTATATGGGTATCGAACTGACTGTCAGGTAGATCATAAGCGGAAAGAATGCCGTTACTGTTGATGTCTTTCATGCGAATAATGAATTTCATATTCTTTTGAATAAGATGAGCAAAGACATTGAAGCTTTCATATCCCCGGTCTGCCATTAAAATTGCCGGCACAGAATCGGGATAACGGTCAGTTATGGTATTCAGTGCAGCACGTTCATGAAGCTTCTTTTTTCCCTGAACCAGAAAATCACAGTAAGTATGGTTCATGATATCGTAAAGAGCATTGACGTGAATCGCATTGTAACCCTTTTCGCCTTCATGGATAAAAGTTCTTTCATCCTCTGGGTCTCGTGCTATATTGACATCGGAACCATCACATGCTAAAAGGCGATAGCCGTGATAGGGCTGATCAGAAAGTTCCCTGCACTGTTCCACAAAAATATGGAACAGAAAGCTCCATCCTTCCGGTTGGAGTTTGAAATGCTGCTGGGTAAAAGAAGATTTTGCAGGGGCTGCAAGTGAATGCTCAAAGAAATCCAGGATTTCATTTGAAACAGATTTACTCTGCATTTGAACCATAAATTGAATATAATCATGGAAAGAAAGTTTACGATTTCCTGTGAAATCAGCTTCCGGGTTTTGGCAGAACATGAAATGAAGTTCATCCAGTTCAGCAATGCAGTTTTCGAGTGTTGTTTTTAAGTCAGCTAAAAAGTTTTGAGTCATAGGGTGCCTCCTTGAAATGTGTTTATATTCAAGGCTTACACAACATATATTGCTTATCCTGTCAAGTGTTTTTTGAAAAAAATGAGGATAAAAACTAAAGGAAGAGAGAAGAAAAATGCAGTTATATCAGTTTGAAAAATATACTCTCAAATGGAAAAAGAGTTTGGAAAAATCAGAAAAGGTGATGAGGAAACTTACAGTATGCTTCTTTTGCCGATGGAAAGTAATGCGTTAAAAATCCATCGAAAGTTTCCCGCTTCAAACAGCAGAAGAATGAAAGAGGCAATTGCCCTTGTATTGTTTGATATTAAATCAAGATGTACCGGAGAAAGTTTTGACACGGGAAACTTTCGCAATGAGGATAATGAACGGCTTGAAACTGCCCTGCTTATGGCATTTGATCCATACACGAATAGTGAAATAAAGGAGCTGCTTATTTCCAGAGGGAGGCAGCATGAGTTAGATTTAAAGAAAATGCAACAATACTATAAGATTCCGGTAATGTGTCTGCTAAGGATTAAGGCTTCGATAGATACTTGGGAAAAGAATGCTGGAACGAATGGATACTTCGATTTTATAGAGGGATACATGGGAACATCCATTACGGGAGATGAAATGAAATATTCGGTGATGATGCAAGATTTGTACTATTTATCGTATAGCCGTCGTCTAAACAGAGTGTGTTCAAATATTCAACAACACTCTGTTTAAATTGTCACGCAGGCTTAACTAAATGACATTGAGGAATTATTATTTGTGTTAAAGATTTGGAAAAACACAATAATTCAGTTAATAAATCTGAAAATATGCAGTAATAGAAGAGAAAGAAATGACAAAATCATGAAAAAAGCTACACTATATTTACTGATGATTTCTTTGATAGGAATGCTGGAAGTGCCTGTACATGCGGCAGATGTGTATGCGGATGAATCAACGGAGTTATATTCTTTTGATGAAGGAGCAATGTGCGATGATGATTTCGCAACGGAGTGTCAAGCAGACGTGAGCGATAAAAAACTACAGCAAGATTTTGAATCGGCCATGAAAGATGGAATTGGTCTGGGACTGGATGATTTTTTAGAAACTTCATATTCTGGAAACAGCACTGGCTCAACGCAGTCAGACAGTGAGGCCGAAGTATTAGAGGCAGATTTTGAAGCTGCTATGCAGGATGACAACATAAAACTATCAGAAGCAGGAATTGAATCCATGAATTTGATTTCCACTAATGACGACAATATAGACGCAGAATATGCCGCTGAAATTAATGAGTGGGAATCAAAGCCAATTTTAACAAGGGCTGCTTCGACAGTGAGCAGGGTAGAGTATGGACAGCAGTGGAGAATATACAGAAAAAGTGACAATGCAACGATGGTACAGTGGGTTTTAAGGGGACTGTTCTTATATAATGGCTAGCCAGTGTAAACAGACATCTATGAACTGATATAATAATGCATCTAATACTTTTACGGTTACTTCAAAGTCACACTATCCATCCGGAATGTATGCAGTGGGAAATTGCAAAGCGGTACAGAAAAAGGGTGGAAAATTGTATTCACATGTTCTCCGGATTGGGGTAACACCTACAGGAAAAGTAGTTAAGTAACAATGATGTTGGAAATGGCAGAAGTAAAAAATACCATTTAAGACCTGGAAGAGGATGCATGATTCTCTTCCTGTTTTGTCGAAAAAATCTTATTGCATAAGTATAATGAAAGCACTTATAATAAGAATATGAAAAGAAAGTGAATGAATGCAGGTGTTGAATTTAGACGAGAAAAATACAGAACGCATGGACGCCATTAACAAGTTTACGTTAATGGATGATACGTTTATGACACAGGTGTTTTCCAGTGATTTAGAGTGTACTGAGGAACTCTTGAAGATCATTTTAAAAAGAGATGATCTGACGGTAACGAAATCTGTTACACAGTTGACGATTGGAAATTTGTTTGGACGATCTGTCAGATTAGATATATACGCTAATGATTCCGAAGGAAAACAGTACGATATCGAGGTCCAACAGGATGATAGTGGGGCAGTACCAGAACGTGCCAGATTAAACAGCTCATTATTTGATACCAGACTTACAACATCAGGAAGTAAATATACAGAGATGCCAGAGACATATATCATATTTATAACGTCTAATGATGTGTTGGTAGGTGGACTTCCGATTTATACAATAGAAAGAACAGTACAGGAAACAGGGAAACTGTTTAATGATAAAGCACATATTGTATATGTAAATGGCTCTTACAGAGGAGATGATGAGGTTGGCTGGCTAATGCATGATTTTAACTGTGTTAATTATCACGAAATGCATAATGCAAAAATAGCTGCGAGAGTAAGATATTTTAAAGAGGAACCGAAAGGAGTGGCTGATATGTGCAAGACGATGCAGGTAATTGTAGATAGAGAACGTGATGAGGCAGAAGTAAGCAGAAGTAAAAAAATCGCATGGAATATGTGGAAAAATGGAGAGCATGATCTTGATAAAATTGCAGAGACCACATTGCTGTCCGTTGAGCAGGTACGAGAGGCTATTACACAAAAGAAAGCGTAAAATCTATTACAGAGGATGTTGCAGTTCAGGGTTCTTCCGATACTGAAGCGGCTGTCTGATGATATTTCTATTGCAGGTTATGATGGAATTGATATTGCGAAAATTCTGGAGCCAAAGCTCACCACCCTTTGTCAGGACACAGCGGCAATTGGCAGGATAGCTGCGGAGAAGCTGATCGATCTGATTGAGAATCCCAAGACTACGTTGATTGATCGTTTCTCAGTAGACGGAGCTTTGTTTAAGGGAGCGTCTGTGAAGAAAATAAAAAAATAAGATGTCTAAAAAAGCAGGATCCTGCTTCACATAAGTTATAAAAAATGATATAATGTATGAACTAAAATGTAAAAGTCAGAGGTTAATATGGATTATCAGAGTATTATAACTTTTTTTATGGAAATGGCAGGTACGGTTGCTTTTGCTGCTTCCGGGGCAATGGTAGGTGTAGAACGGAATATGGACATTTTCGGTGTGAGCGTACTGGGTGTAGTTACAGCTGTAGGCGGAGGTATGATCCGGGATATTGTGCTGGGGATTATTCCACCTAATGTGTTTACAAATCCGGTATATGCCTTGGTGGCTACCATTACTTCCTGTGTGGTTTTTCTGGTTTTTTACTGGAAACGGCAGCTTTTGGAAGGGCATATGCGGCTTACCTATGACAGAGTCATGTTGGTGATGGACTCTATCGGTTTAGGAATTTTTACGGTAGTGGGAGTGAATACAGGAATTCGCAGTGGATATATGGATAATGTGTTTCTCCTGGTATTTCTGGGAACGATTACCGGAGTAGGGGGAGGCCTGATGCGTGATATGATGGCAGGAGTACCGCCTTATATTTTTGTAAAGCATATTTATGCATGCGCATCTATTGTAGGAGCGGTTGTATGTGTGTACATGAATCGTTTTGTAGGAAATGTGGAAGCTATGATGGTAGCCTGTTTCGTAATCATACTGATTCGGTATCTGGCAGCACATTATCGCTGGAATCTGCCCAGATTGCATAATGGTAGTGAACAATAAAAAGGAGTCCGGAATAAATCCGGGCTCCTGACCTTATAGCAGGATATTTATTGATTGCTTATTTATTTTGTATCCTGGAGAGCGAGATAACCTTCTTCGCCTGTACGGATCTTAACGACATTTTCAATGTCATATACAAATACTTTACCATCACCAATCTGACCGGTATGGAGGACTGCCTTGGCAGTTTCAATAACCTTCTGTACAGGCACGAGACTTACAACAATCTCAATTTTGATCTTAGGAAGAAGATTCATTTCCATCTCAACACCACGATAGTAGGATGGAGCACCTTTCTGTACCCCACATCCAAGTACGTTTGTGATGGTGATACCTGTAACGCCAATCTCATTCATTGCCTGCATAAATTCATCAAGTTTGTTCTGACGTGTGATGATAACGACTTTTGTAAGTTTATGAACGCCTTCTTTCGGAAGTTCGGGAACTGATTCAGCAGGAGCAGAAGGTCTGGCTGTGACAACAGGAGCTTTTATGGAAGTTCCCATAGGAGTCGGAACGCCAGCCATTGCGAAACCGTCATAAGCACTTGCAAGACCATGTTCTTTGGAGTCAAGACCTGCGATCTCTTCTTCAGCTGAAACACGAAGTCCGATTGTATGTTTGATTACCTGGAAGATAATTGTCATAGTAACAACAACCCATGCGATTGTGATGATCATACCTGTGAACTGAACACCAAATCCGTGGAAGCCGCCGCCTGTAAGAAGTCCTTTCCAGTCTGTGCCTGATCCATCGGAGAAAAGACCAACTGCAAGAGTACCGAAAGCACCGTTTAAACCATGAACACCGACAGCACCAACAGGGTCATCGATTTTCAGGACTTTGTCAATAAATTCAATACCAAATACTACGATAAAACCGGAAGCAATACCGATGATTGCTGCGGATGTAGGAGAAACTGTGTCGCATCCTGCTGTAATTGCTACAAGTCCTGCAAGAGAACCGTTCAGAGACATGGAAACATCCGGTTTTTTGTAACGTATCCATGTGATGATCATAACAGTTACAGTTGCAACAGCTGCTGCAAGGTTAGTAGTAACAAAGATTTTACCTGCACTTACGATTGCATCGCCTTCCATACTTACTGTGGAAGCACCGTTAAATCCGAACCAGCAGAACCAGAGGATAAATACACCTAAAGCACCAACTGTAAGGTTGTGTCCAGGGATAGCTTTTGATTTGCCGTCCTTTGTATATTTACCGATACGAGGTCCAAGGATGATGGCACCGATCAGAGCTGCCACACCACCTACCATATGTACTGCACAGGAACCTGCGAAATCGTGGAATCCCATCTGGCTGATAAATCCACCGCCCCAGATCCAGTGTCCGGATACCGGATATACAACAAGACTGATCATAAGGCTGTAGACGCAATAGGAAAGGAACTTGGTACGTTCTGCCATTGCACCGGAAACAATTGTTGCGGATGTTGCACAGAATACTGTCTGGAAGATTAAGAATGCCCAGAAAGGAACTCCGTCAGGAAGCATTCCTGAACCATAGTGTGCTTCTGTTGCAATACCACCGATCTTTCCGATAAATCCATTACCTGCACCGAACATCAGACCGAAGCCGACCAGCCAGAAGACCGGGGTTCCGATACAGAAGTCCATCAGGTTTTTCATAATAATGTTACCTGCGTTTTTGGCTCGTGTGAAGCCTGTTTCTACCATTGCGAATCCGGCCTGCATAAAGAAGACCAGCGCGGCGCCGACCAGCACCCATATTGTGTTTACTGCGGAAAATTCCATAATAATATTCCTCCCTCATAAAAATTTCCTCATATTTTATAAAATGCAAAAAGCGCAATGCCTGGAAATGTAGCCAGTTCATCGCGCTTTTGCGAATATAAAATCCATATTTATAGTGTATTGCATAACTGATGTAATAGAAAAGACATTTCGTATGACTGTATGCAATGCAGTTTAAAATCAAAATTATATGTAAAACAGGGGAATATCAAAATATCGTGTGATTAATGGATGAGGAAATCGATAATGAATTATGAAGTAGAGTTCATAAAGATATTCCCCTGTTATTACCTGTTAATTAAACGGAAAACAGAAGCTTGTCATATGTAGGATATGGAAGCAGTGCATCCGGAATCAGAGTTTCTGCTGCATCTACAGACTTTCTGAGTTCATCCATATCAGAAAGAACAACTGTCTGGTATGCTTTTGCATTAGCCAGAGGATCTTCTGTAGCAAGCGCTTTGGCAGTGTCTGCTTTTAAGGTCTCAAGACCTGTGGAAATCTCATCAGCAAGCTGTGACAGCTCTTTGATCAGTTTTCCTTCAGAAGCTGTGCTGACATCTGAAACAACTGATTTTTTAGCAACAGCAGTAGCTGCAACTTTGTCGATATATGCGAATACAGATGGAAGGAAATCCTTCTGTACCATTTCAACCATAGTATTGGACTCAATGTTAAGAATCTTGGAATAGGATTCCAGCCAGATCTCATAACGGGATTCAATTTCTTCTTTTGTGAAGATATGATATTTGGTAAAGAGTTCAATATTCTTATCTGCGATCCACTGAGGAAGAGCATCCGGTGTGGATTTCAGGTTGAAGAGACCACGTTTCGTAGCTTCTTCGATCCATTCGTCTGTATAACCGTTTCCGTTAAAGATAACACGTTTATGATCAATAATTGTCTTCTTGATCAGTTCGTGGATTGCATCCTCCATCTTGTCTTCTGGTACATCTTTTAACTGCTCTGCAAACTGGTGAACACACTCAGCAACAGCAGTGTTTAAGATAATGTTCGGGTTTGCAACAGAAGCTTCGGAACCAAGCATACGGAATTCGAATTTGTTACCTGTAAATGCGAATGGTGAAGTACGGTTTCTGTCTGTATTGTCTTTTACGAAATGTGGAAGTACTTTTGCACCGATATCCATCTGGACTGCGCGGCTTCCTGCAAAATATTCGTCATTTTCGATAGATTTTAATACTTCTGTCAGTTCATCACCGAGGAATACGGATACAACAGCAGGCGGAGCCTCATTTGCACCGAGACGGTGATCATTTCCTGCACTTGCTACAGAAATACGAAGTACATCTGCGTATTCATCAACTGCTTTGATAACAGCTGTCAGGAAAATCAGGAACTGTGTATTTTCAGCAGGTGTTTTTCCCGGATCAAGGATATTTACACCGGCATCTGTAATCATAGACCAGTTGTTGTGTTTACCACTTCCGTTGATTCCCTCAAATGGTTTCTCGTGAAGAAGGCATACAAGTCCGTGCTTGTCGGCAACTTTCTTCATTACTTCCATTGTTAACTGGTTGTGGTCAACCGCAACGTTTGTTGTATCGAATACAGGAGCCAATTCGTGCTGTGCAGGAGCAACTTCGTTATGTTTTGTTTTGGCAGGAATACCAAGTTTCCAGAGCTCTACATCCAGGTCATGCATATAAGCTGCGACACGAGGTTTCAGAGCACCGAAGTAATGATCTTCCATTTCCTGGCCCTTAGGAGCAGGAGCACCGATCAGTGTGCGTCCGCAGAATACAAGGTCTTTTCTCTGTTTGTATAATTCCTTGTCTACCAGGAAGTATTCCTGTTCAGGACCTACAGTTGTATTTACGTGTTTGACATCTTTATTTCCTATTATATGGAGAAGGTTTGTAGCTTCTTTATCAAGTGTCTGCATGGAACGAAGGAGAGGAGTCTTTTTATCAAGAGCTTCTCCGCTGTAGGAGCAGAATGCTGTAGGAATGTAAAGGGTTCCGTCTTTGATGAATGCCGGTGATGTCGGATCCCATGCTGTATATCCTCTTGCCTCGAATGTGGCACGAAGACCGCCTGACGGGAAACTGGAAGCATCCGGCTCACCTTTTACAAGTTCTTTACCTGAGAAATCCATGATTACCTGACCATCTCCTGTAGGAGAAATGAAACTGTCATGTTTCTCTGCAGTTACGTTTGTCATTGGCTGGAACCAGTGAGTATAATGAGTGGCGCCGTTCTCGGTAGCCCATTCTTTCATTGCAACAGCAACGGAGTTGGCAACATCAAGTTCAAGGTGTGTACCGCTCTCGATTGTTTTCTTTAATGCTTTGTACATGTCTTTTGGCAGTTTACTTCTCATTACTTTGTCGTTGAAGACCAGGCTGCCGTACAGTTCAGGGATATTCTGTGCCATATAGGTACTCTCCTTTCGGTTTGCAATATTTTCTGAATATGTGTAGTGCCGCTGCAGACCACCATTGTGACTGCCTGCGGTTTTCGTCTCATAGAAAATTCCTCATCGAACATTTTCTATGAAACGAAAGTTTTATAAAACGAAAAAGGCGCCTTGGATGAGATCTCTGTAAATCTTTCCAAAGCGCCTTTGCTTTATGTGCTGTACTATAAACGAAATGAAAACAGATGTCAAGCACTTTTTTTGAAAAAATTCAGAAAAAATTTTTGAGATATGACAAAAAAAGGATAGGTTGACAAATTTGTTTCTATTATTATAATTTGATTTTGGAACCCGTCAAACATAAGAAAACAATGTCAGCGGGTTTTGAAAGTAAAGTTAAAGTCAGACAAGAGAATACGATCGGAGGAAATCAGATGGCTGGAATAAAAGAAGAGTGCGGCGTCTTTGGAATTTATGATCTGGATGGCGGCAATGTAGTTCCGTCCATATATTATGGACTGACTTCCCTGCAGCACAGAGGACAGGAATCCTGCGGACTTGCAGTTTCTGATACTAAGGGAGAGCGTGGAAATGTGAAGTTTCATAAGGATCTGGGACTTGTAAGTGAAGTTCTCAGACAGGATGTTGTCCGTAAATATGAGGGGGATATTGGTATTGGTCATGTAAGATATTCCACAACAGGAGCTTCTGTTGCAGAGAATGCACAGCCCCTTGTTTTGTCTTATGTAAAGGGAACTCTTGCACTTGCACATAACGGAAATCTGGTTAATACACCGGAACTGAAATGGGAACTGATCCAGAATGGAGCGATTTTCCATACAACTACAGATTCAGAGGTTATTGCGTTCCATATCGCAAGAGAACGTGTGCATTCTAAAACAGTAGAAGAGGCAGTGCTAAAGACTGCAAAGAAGATCAAAGGTGCATATGGTCTGGTAGTTATGAGCCCGAGAAAACTGATCGCAGTCCGCGATCCATATGGACTGAAACCATTGTGTCTCGGTAAAAGAGGAAATGCTTATGTTATTGCTTCTGAGAGCTGTGCTCTGACATCTGTAAGTGCGGAATTTATCCGTGACATTGAGCCGGGTGAGATTCTTACGATCACAAAAGACGGACTGAAGTCAAATAAAGAGCTTGCGTCTGCTGCTGCAAAACGCGCGCATTGTGTGTTTGAGTATATATATTTTGCAAGACTTGACAGTACCATTGATGGGGTGAAGGTCTATGATGCCAGAATCCGTGGCGGTAAATCTCTTGCCAAGTCTTATCCTGTAGAGGCAGATCTTGTAACAGGTGTACCGGAGTCCGGACTCCCTGCTGCAAAGGGATACTCCGAAGCATCAGGAATCCCGTTTGCATTTGCGTTCTATAAAAACAGCTATATTGGAAGAACATTTATCAAACCGACTCAGGAAGAACGTGAGTCCAGTGTTCATCTGAAACTGAGTGTGCTGGAATCTGTTGTAAAAGATAAGAGGATTGTTCTGGTGGATGATTCTATTGTTCGTGGAACAACCATTGCAAACCTGATCCACATGTTAAAAGAGGCGGGAGCAAAGGAAGTGCACGTACGTATCAGTTCACCGCCATTTTTACATCCATGCTATTTCGGAACGGATGTGCCGTCAAATGATCAGCTCATTGCAGCCAGCCACAGCACGGAGGAAATCTGTAAAATGATCGGAGCAGATTCTCTTGGCTACATGCAGACAGATTATCTGGAAGGAATGGCGGGCGGTCTGCCCTTATGTAAGGCATGCTTCGATGGAAATTATCCGATGGAGATTCCGGATTATACAAATGCGGAGTTTGCAGATATTGTGAAGTGTTAAGTCGCAAAAATTCATAAAAAATGCAGAAACCTGTCGATGATATATGGAATCAATCTCATATAATGGTAAAACCAATATAGAATGAAACCATACATAATGTATAAAATAATGCTGTGAAAACATATATAAACGAATAAAATGCACAATAGAACCCCTGCGCTTTATGAAAATTGGATAAATTTAAAAACTTGACAAATTCTGAAATGTGGAACATAATATGGGCGTCTGATAGAAAAAAACAAAGAATGTTTTCAGAAAGGGTGATCACGATGTCACAGAGTAAAATCAAGTTAAATGCAACTGAAGAGGTGCAGGAATTTGTGAATGCTGCAAGCAGATGTGATTTTGATATTGATGTTTATTACAACAGATTTTTAATTGATGCCAAATCAATCCTTGGTGTACTTAGTCTGGATCTGACCAGAGAACTGACAGTAGACTGCCACGGGGAGAGCCGGGAATTTGATCGTACATTGAAGAAATTTGCAGTTGCATAAATTTTGCATTTTTATAACCGAATAATTATTGCAGAGAAGACGGGTCTGGAAGATGAACTTCTACAGATTCGTTTTTTCTGTATTATGACTGTGTTCAGAGTAATTCCATAAAATATAACTGCTTCATAGTTTATCAGAAGGAACTTATTTGATTTGTTTTTGCTTAAAAACGGGAAATTCATTATTGACAAACGAAAAAAAATGTTTTATAGTATAGCATATTTTTAAAGAAAGCCAATTGAACATATTATTATAGAAGATATGATGATCTGACAAAGGCGTCAGATGCAGAATACCAGATGGGTCAAGTGCCCTCTGATAGCTGCATCTGACGCTTTTTTATTAACAAAGGATGATGGAGGAGGAAATCAAAATGGCAGTGAAATACGTATTTGTTACAGGAGGAGTTGTTTCCGGTCTTGGAAAGGGAATCACAGCTGCATCTCTGGGGCGTCTTCTGAAAGCGAGAGGATACCAGGTAACCATGCAGAAGTTTGATCCTTATATCAATATCGACCCCGGAACCATGAACCCGATTCAGCACGGAGAAGTTTTTGTAACAGACGATGGTACAGAGACAGACCTGGATCTGGGACATTATGAGAGATTCATTGATGAGAGTCTTGATAAAAATTCCAATGTGACAACCGGTAAGGTTTACTGGTCTGTTCTTCAGAAAGAACGTCACGGGGATTTCGGCGGGGGTACCGTACAGGTAATTCCTCATATTACAAATGAGATTAAGAGCCGTTTCTACCGCGCCAAATCACCGGAGGAAAACAAGATTGCCATTATCGAGGTGGGAGGAACAGTCGGTGATATTGAAAGCCAACCGTTCCTGGAAGCAATTCGTCAGTTCCAGCTCAATGTGGGACATGACAATGCAATCCTGATCCACGTAACATTAATTCCTTATTTAAAGGCATCTGAAGAACTGAAAACAAAACCTACACAGGCAAGCGTAAAGGAACTTCAGGGAATGGGAATCCAGCCGGATGTACTGGTGTGCAGAAGTGAACATGAGCTGACAGAGGACATTAAAGAAAAAATTGCTTTATTCTGCAACGTACCTGTATCACATGTACTTCAGAACCTGGATGTGGAATATTTATATGAAGCTCCTCTTGCAATGGAAAGAGAGAAGCTTGCAGATGTAGTTCTTTCAAGTCTCCGTCTGGAAAACAGAAAACCGGATTTAAGTGACTGGGAGGAAATGGTAGAAAGTCTGAGAAATCCGAATAAAACAGTAAAGATCGCAATTGTAGGAAAATATACACAGCTTCATGATGCATATCTCAGTGTAGTAGAGGCACTGAAACATGGTGGAATTTCCTGCAGAGCCAAAGTAGAGCTTGACTGGATTGATTCCGAAGAACTGACAGAGAAAAATCTGGATCAGCAGCTTCACAATGTAGATGGTATCCTGGTTCCGGGTGGTTTCGGAAACAGAGGTACAGAAGGAATGATTCTGACAGCACAGTATGCAAGGGTACATAAGATTCCATATCTTGGAATCTGTCTGGGAATGCAGATGGCAATCGTAGAATTTGCCCGCCATGTACTTGGATACGAAGATGCAAACAGTATTGAACTGAATCCGGAGACAAAGCATCCGGTAATTGCATTAATGCCGGATCAGGAAGATATCGAAGATATCGGTGGAACCTTAAGACTTGGAAGTTATCCATGTATTCTTGCAGAAGGTTCCAGATCCTATGAACTCTTTGGCAAAAAAGAAATCCATGAGCGCCACAGACATCGTTATGAAGTAAACAATGCATTCCGTAAAGAACTTCAGGAGAAGGGAATGAATATCGTAGGAACTTCCCCTGATAATCATATCGTAGAGATGATCGAGATCGCAGGGCACCCGTTCTATGTAGGAACTCAGGCCCATCCGGAATTCAAATCCCGCCCGAATCATGCACATCCTTTATTCAGAGGATTTATTCAGGCGGCTGTCGATAAGAAAATAAGCGAAGAACAGCAGCAGAAATAGAAAGGATGAGGAGATTATGAAAGAAGTGAGAGAACAGCAGCAACAGCAAGGTATGTACAGGCCTGAATTTGAGCATGACAACTGTGGTATCGGAGCAGTTGTCAATATCAAAGGCAAGAAAACCCACGATACTGTTGCAAATGCATTAAAGATCGTAGAACATCTGGAACACCGCGCAGGTAAGGATGCAGAAGGCAAAACCGGTGACGGTGTAGGTATCCTTCTCCAGATTTCCCATAAATTTTTCAAGAAAGCCTGTAAGAAAGAGGGATTTGAGATTGGTGATGAGAGAGAATACGGCATTGCACAGTTTTTCTTCCCACAGCATGAGATTAAACGTGCACAGGCAAAGAAGATGTTTGAGATCATTCTTGAGAAAGAAGGTCTGGAACTTCAGGGTTGGCGTCAGGTTCCGGTATTTCCGGAAGTGCTTGGACACAAGGCAAGAGAATGTATGCCATGCATTATGCAGGCATTTATCAAAAAACCGGAAGATGTGGAAAAAGGTCTTCCATTTGACCGTATGCTCTACATTGCAAGACGTGAGTTTGAACAGAGTAATGATAATACTTATGTAGTTTCCATGAGCAGCCGTACCATCGTTTACAAAGGTATGTTCCTGGTTGGACAGCTTCGTACTTTCTTCGAAGACCTCCAGAGCCCGGATTATGAATCTGCTATCGCTATGGTACACTCCCGTTTCAGTACCAACACAAACCCAAGTTGGGAGAGAGCACATCCGAACCGTTTCATGGTACATAACGGTGAGATCAACACCATCCGCGGCAACGCAGATAAGATGCTTGCAAGAGAAGAGAACATGGAATCTCCATACCTGGAGGGACAGCTTCACAAAGTGCTTCCTGTTGTAAACAGAAACGGTTCCGACTCTGCAATGCTTGACAATACACTGGAGTTTCTGGTAATGAGCGGTATGGAACTTCCGCTTGCAGTTATGATCACAATCCCTGAACCATGGGCAAACAATGACACCATTTCCCAGGCAAAACGTGACTTTTATCAGTACTATGCAACTATGATGGAGCCATGGGACGGACCTGCATCTATCCTGTTCTCTGATGGTGATGTTATGGGTGCAGTCCTTGACAGAAATGGTCTCCGTCCATCCAGATATTATATTACTTCTGACGGCTATATGATCCTTTCCTCAGAGGTGGGTGTTCTGCCAATCCCGGAAGAGAAAATCGTATTAAAAGAGCGTCTCCATCCTGGAAAAATGCTTCTTGTAGATACTGTAAAGGGAAAAGTAATTGATGACAATGAACTGAAAGAGGGCTATGCAAAAATGCAGCCATACGGTGAATGGCTGGACAGTCATCTGGTACAGTTAAAAGACATCAAGATTCCTAACGAAAGACCGGAAGAATATACACCTGAGCAGAGAGCACGTCTGCAGAAAGCATTCGGCTATACTTATGAGCAGTACCGTACTTCCATCAGAAACATGGCGTTAAACGGAGCAGAGAGCATCGGAGCTATGGGTGTGGATACCCCGCTTGCAGTATTTTCCAAACAGAACAGACCATTATTTGACTACTTTAAACAGCTCTTTGCACAGGTTACCAACCCTCCGATTGATGCAATCCGTGAGGAAATCGTTACCAGTACAAGTGTTTATGTAGGTAAAGACGGAAACCTGCTGGAGCAGAAACCGGAAAACTGTCAGGTATTAAAGATTAATAATCCGATCCTGACAAATACAGACATGATGAAGATTAAGAGCTTTAAACATGATGGCTTCAAGACAGCGGTTGTTTCTACCTTATATTATAAGAGTACTAAACTTGAGAGGGCCATTGACCGTCTTTTCGTAGAAGTAGATAAAGCATTCCGTGAGGGTGCAAATATCCTTGTTCTTTCAGACAGAGGAGTAGATGAAAACCATATGCCGATCCCGTCACTTCTGGCAGTATCCGCAGTTCATCAGCACCTGGTAAAGACGAAAAAGAGTACCTCCCTTGCAATTATCCTGGAATCCGGTGAGCCAAGAGAAGTACATCACTTTGCAACCTTACTTGGTTACGGTGCAAGTGCAATCAACCCGTACCTTGCCCTTGAAACCATTCATGAACTGATCGACAGCCATATGCTGGAGAAAGACTATTATGCAGCAGTAGATGACTATAATCATGCAGTCATCAGCGGTATTGTAAAGATTGCTTCCAAGATGGGTATTTCCACCATCCAGTCTTATCAGGGATCTCAGATCTTCGAGGCAATCGGTATTTCCTCAGATGTGATCGAGAAATACTTTACTGGTACAGTCAGTCGTGTAGGCGGAATCACACTGGAAGACATCGAAGAGAATGTAGAGAAGCTTCACTCAGAAGCATTTGACCCATTAGGACTTCCTACAGACCTGACTCTGGACAGCGTAGGCGCACACAAGATGAGAAGCCAGGGAGAGGAACATCGTTACAATCCTCAGACTATCCATCTTCTGCAGCAGTCCACATGGACTGGAAGCTACGATCTGTTCAAACAGTACACAGATCTGGTGGATAAAGAAAACCACGGAAACTTAAGAGGACTTCTGGACTTTAAGTTTGCTGAGACTCCGGTTCCACTTGAAGAAGTGGAGAGCGTAGATGATATCGTAAAACGATTTAAGACAGGTGCCATGTCCTATGGTTCCATTTCACAGGAAGCACATGAGACACTGGCAATCGCCATGAATCACCTCCATGGAAAATCCAATACAGGTGAGGGCGGTGAAAGTGACGAGAGACTGGATTCTGCAGGAAGCAGCGATGACAGATGCTCCGCGATCAAACAGGTTGCCAGCGGACGTTTCGGTGTAACCAGCCGTTACCTTGTATCTGCAAGAGAAATCCAGATCAAGATGGCACAGGGTGCAAAACCTGGTGAAGGCGGACATCTTCCTGCAAAGAAGGTATATCCATGGATTGCCAAAACCCGTCATTCTACACCAGGTGTCAGCCTGATCTCCCCGCCACCGCATCACGATATCTATTCTATCGAGGACCTGGCACAGTTAATTTATGACCTTAAGAATGCAAATAAATATGCAGATATTTCTGTCAAACTGGTATCTGAAGCAGGTGTCGGTACAGTTGCAGCAGGTGTTGCAAAAGCCGGTGCACAAACTATTCTGATCTCTGGTTATGACGGAGGTACAGGTGCAGCTCCGAGAAGTTCTATCCACAATGCAGGACTTCCATGGGAACTTGGACTTGCAGAAACACATCAGACACTGCTCAAGAATGGTCTGAGAAACCGTGTCCGCATTGAGACAGATGGTAAGCTTATGAGTGGTCGTGACGTTGCGATCGCAGCATTAATGGGTGCCGAGGAATTTGGTTTTGCAACAGCTCCGCTTGTAACCATGGGATGCGTTATGATGCGTGTATGTAACCTGGATACCTGCCCGGTTGGTGTGGCAACACAGAACCCTGAACTTCGTAAGAGATTCAAAGGTAAACCGGAATATGTAGAGAATTTCATGCGCTTTATCGCACAGGAATTAAGAGAATACATGTCCAAGCTCGGATTCCGTACAGTCAGTGAAATGGTAGGCCGTACAGATCTCCTTGTTCAGACAGACAACGTACAGGAACCACATCAGGGCAAAGTAGACTTAAGTGCAATCCTGAACAATCCGTTCGCAGGCAAAGATCAGAAAGTTACCTTTGACCCGAAGGCTGTATATAATTTTGAACTGGAAAAAACCATGGATGAAAAAGTTCTGGTTAAGAAATGTGCAAATGCAATCAATAAAGGTCAGAAAACAGAGCTTTCTGTAAATCTGACAAACATTGACCGTACATTTGGAACCATCCTTGGTGCAGAGATTACCAGAAAGAATAAAAACGGACTTGCAGATGACACTATCACTGTACACTGCAACGGTGCCGGCGGACAGAGCTTCGGTGCATTTATCCCCAAAGGACTTACACTGGAACTGACCGGTGACAGCAATGATTACTTCGGAAAAGGACTTTCCGGTGGTAAACTGATCCTGAAGGTTCCGGAGAAAGCTGCATACAAAGCAGAAGAGAATATTATTGTAGGTAATGTTGCCCTTTACGGTGCAACCAGTGGTACTGCATTTATCAATGGTGTTGCAGGCGAGCGTTTCGCAGTTCGTAACTCCGGTGCATCTGCAGTTGTAGAAGGCGTAGGAGAGCACGGCTGTGAATATATGACAGGTGGCCGCGTAGTCGTACTTGGTAAGACTGGCAAGAACTTTGCAGCAGGTATGAGCGGCGGTATCGCATATGTACTGGATGTGGATAATGTTCTTTACAAGAACCTGAACAAAGCCATGATTTCCATCGAAAAAGTGGAAAACAAATATGACAAAAAAGAACTTCGCGACCTGATTGAAGCTCATGTAGAAGCAACAGGTTCTAAACTCGGTGCGAAAGTTCTGGCTGACTTTGATTATTATCTGCCGCACTTTAAGAAACTCATTCCAAATGAGTACAAGAAGATGATCACTTTAAGTGCAAAACTGGAAGAAAAAGGACTCAACAGTCAGCAGGCACAGATGGAAGCGTTCTATGAAAGTATTGGCGCTAAACATTGATAATAATTGAATATATCGTGTGAACTTATCAATGTTGCCCCGTCA
Source organism: Blautia sp. MSK18_10 (assembly GCF_020553185.1). Lineage (NCBI taxonomy): Bacteria > Bacillati > Bacillota > Clostridia > Lachnospirales > Lachnospiraceae > Blautia > Blautia sp. MSK18_10. The sequence goes on from NZ_JAJCGT010000038.1 coordinate 19,786, forward strand.
TCTTTTAGAATAAATAAAAAGGTGGCGTGGGCCATACCATTATTGCCGCAGCAAGTGTGGCGAAGAGGAGGAAATCATGGGCAAACCAACAGGATTTTTAGAATATGAGAGAGAGACGGCAAAAGTTCTGCCGCCAAAGGTCCGCATCGCAAACTTCAAAGAATTCAGGACCCCATTAAATAAAGAAAAACAGAAACTTCAGGGCGCACGCTGCATGGCATGCGGTGTCCCATTCTGCCAGTCAGGTATGATGATCGGCGGTATGGCATCCGGCTGCCCTCTGCACAACCTTGTACCTGAGACAAATGATCTGGTTTATACAGGCAACTGGAAACAGGCATTCTTAAGACTGAGCAAGACACACAGTTTCCCGGAATTTACTTCCCGTGTCTGCCCTGCACTCTGTGAAGCAGCCTGCACCTGTAACTTAAACGGAGAACCGGTCTCCACAAAAGAAAATGAACGTGCGATCATCGAGACAGCCTACGAGAACGGATGGGTAACTCCACAGATCCCGGAAGTGCGTACGGGCAAATCCATCGCAGTCATCGGAAGCGGTCCGTCTGGACTGGCAGCAGCTCAGCAGTTAAACAGACGAGGCCACAGCGTAACTGTATTTGAAAGAAAAGACCGTGTAGGCGGACTTCTCCGTTACGGTATTCCTAACATGAAGCTGGACAAAGCTGTTGTTGACAGAAGAATCCATCTTATGGAAGAAGAGGGAGTTAAATTCGTTACAAATGTAAACGTAGGAAAGGACATCAAAGCAGAAGAACTTCTGAAACAGTTCGACCGCGTTATCCTTGCCTGCGGAGCATCCAATCCACGAGACATTAAAGTTCCGGGACGGGATGCAAAAGGAATTTATTTCGCAGTAGATTTCCTGGGACAGGTAACAAAAGCGCTGTTGGACTCTGATTTTGCCAAAGTTCCATATGAACTTGCCAAAGGAAAAAATGTTCTGGTTATCGGTGGTGGTGATACAGGAAATGACTGTGTGGGAACATCTATCCGTCTGGGTGCCAAATCTGTGATCCAGTTAGAGATGATGCCCAAGCCGCCAGTGGAAAGAACACCATCCAATCCATGGCCGCAGTGGCCGAGAGTCCTCAAAACAGATTATGGTCAGGAAGAAGCTATCGCTGTATTCGGACATGACCCACGAGTATACCAGACTACTGTTACAGAATTTATCAAAGATAAAAACGGAAATGTCTGCCAGGCAAAACTCACAAAATTAAAGAGTGAAAAAGATCCAAAGACAGGACGTATGATGATGGTTCCTGTAGAAGGAAGCGAAGAAGTCATCCCTGTAGATGTAGTTCTTATCGCAGCCGGTTTCCTTGGCAGTGAGAAATATGTAACAGACGCATTTAAGGTAGCCATCAATGGAAGAACCAATGTAGATACAAAACCAGAGCAGTATCAGACCTCAGTAGACAAAGTCTTCACTGCAGGAGACATGCACAGAGGCCAGTCCCTGGTAGTATGGGCAATCCGCGAGGGCAGAGAAGCTGCGAAAGCGGTAGATGAATCGCTGATGGGATATTCCTATCTGTAAAAATAAGATAAAATATGACAAAGGTGCTGTTGCCTGACGGAAAAGGATGTCAGGCAGCAGCATCTTTTTTGAAAGTGATTTTGTAGTCTTGCATTATAATAATTATAGTTGACAGAGAATAATACATTTGCTACACTAAATTTGCATATCTAAGATAATTTTTGAGCTATTCGGTTCATCCATTTCCCTTTATGATTAAGTACAAAAGACAGTATTTTTGAATTTATATTTTGCGTATTTCTCTTTCGGAGAATACGGAAACCTTTTCAAATTTGGCATAGAAAAATTGATTGACACCATATACGATACCACATATAATATAAATAGGAGATATAAGAATGTCAAAATGGGATAAACTGATAACACGTATATGTAATTTATCAAAAGATCTTCGGTTTGATGAATTGCGAAAAGTATTGGAAAGTTATGGATATGAAATGAATGCTCCGAGAAGTGGAAGCAGTCATTATACATTTAGAAAGTCTGGATGTATGCCTATTACAATACCAAAACATGAGCCGATAAAGAAAGTATATGTAGAAATGGTAAGGGAAATAGTAGAAAGTGAGGCGAAGAATCATGAAGACGCTGAATGATTATATGTCAATGTCCTATCGCATGGAAGTTGTAGAAGATAAAACCGAAGGAGGATTCGTAGTTTCGTATCCGGATCTCCCTGGTTGCATTACCTGCGGAGAAACAGTGGAAAGTGCAATTTCAAATGCCCTGGATGCAAAAAAAGCATGGCTTGAAGCTGCATTAGAAGAAGGGGTAGAAATCCATGAGCCGGATAGTCTTGAAGATTATTCCGGACAGTTTAAACTGAGAATTCCAAGAAGCCTGCATAGACTACTGGCAGAACATTCTCAGAGGGAGGGAATCAGTATGAATCAGTACTGCGTATATCTTCTTTCGAGAAATGATGCGGTATTCTCAAAATAGCGATTATAAGTAAGCAGCAAAGCGTGTTATTGAAAGCGGAGCGCACAGTAACATGGAAAGAGCCGGTGATTTATTTATAAAAATAAGCAGTTGACAAAAAATAGTCATGTTGCTATAATTGCCTACATGAACAAAGGCGTTCTTTCTATAGAAAAGTAACTGTAGAAAGTGCGCCATTTTTTATATCATTATAAAAAGAATCTATAAAACTTCCAGACAGGACAAAACTGTATCGAAGAATCATTAAGAAAGCAAAAACAGCAGAAACTATGCTGACAAGGAGTGAATGAAAATGGGGAATTATACCAGAGAAGAAATATTACAGATGGCTGAGGAGGAAGACGTGGAATTTATCCGTCTCCAGTTCACAGATATGTTCGGAACGCTGAAAAACATCGCCATAACTGCCCGGGAACTTCCCCGCGCGCTGGATAACCGATGTATCGTAGATGGTTCCTTTATCGCAGGAATTGCAGGAGAATCTGAGCCGGATATGTACTTAAGACCGGATCTTGACACCTTTGCAATTCTCCCATGGAGACCACAGCAGGGAAAAGTTGCCAGACTGTTATGCGATATCTATTGTCCGGACGGAACCCCTCATGAGAGAAGTCCGAGATATATCCTGAAGAAAACCGCCCGGGAGGCAAAGAAGGAGGGATACACCTGTCTGGTAGATCCGGAATGTGAATTTTTCCTTTTTCATACAGATGATAACGGAGTTCCGACTACTGTAACACATGAAAAGGCCGGATATCTGGATGTCAGTCCTGTGGATCTGGGTGAAAACGCAAGACGTGATATTGTATTAAATCTAGAAGACATGGGGATTGAGGTAGAATCTTCTCACCATGAAACTGCTCCTGCACAGCACGAAGTTGATTTCAAATACGGTGAAGTCCGTACGATTGCAGACCGAATCATGTCATTTAAGATGACAGTTCGTACCATTGCCAAACGCCATGGACTTCATGCGACATTTATGCCAAAACCAAGGGCAGAAGTAAATGGCTCCGGAATGCACATTCATTTCTCCTTATTTAAAGATGGAAGAAATGTATTCGTCAATCCGGGAAATCCACAGGAATTAAGCGAAGAAGCTTATTACTTCGTAGGAGGTCTTCTGGCTCACAGCAAAGAGATGGCACTGATCACCAATCCTATCGTAAATTCCTACAAACGTCTGGTTCCGGGCTATGAAGCACCGACAGAACTGACATGGACAAAGAACAACCAGAATTCACTGGTAAGAATTCCGGGATCCAGAGGTATGGAGACAAGGATCGAACTGAGAAGTCCGGATGCAGCAGCAAATCCGTATCTGGTATTTGCAGTATGTCTGGCAGCAGGACTGGATGGAATCAATAAGAAGATTTATCCGACTAAGTCCTCCAGCAGAGAGTTATCCGAAACAGACCAGAAAACAATGAAGATTGAAAATCTTCCGGGAAATTTGAACGAAGCAATTGATTACTTCGAACAGAGTGACTGGATCAAAGAAGTACTTGGAACAGAATTTTGTAAAGAATACGCAGCAGCCAAGAAAAAAGAATGGCTGCGCTATACAAGAGAAATTTCAGCCTGGGAAATCGAGGAATACTTATACAGAATTTAACCGAATCAAACAAGTCCCCTGTAGAAATTGTAAAAAGCAATAAGCAGTGGGTGGGGACTTGTTTGTATCAGGAGGAGCGAAGCTCCTTCTGATAAACTGCGAAGCAGTTATTCGGTTATGAGCAAGTAGCGAAGCGGATTGCGAACATCCGCTTGATCAAAATCAAACAAGTCCCCTGCGGAGGTTGCAAAAAGCAATAAGCAGTGGACGGAAACTCAGGCTGTAACAGAAATAGGAGTGGCAGAGTTATGAGCAGCAGCATTGTGATTGCGTTACCGAAAATTGAAGACGCAAAGAAAATCCGCACAATACTTAACAGACATGGGCTCACAGTAGCCTCTGTCTGCAGCTCTGTCTCTAATGCGCTGGCCAGTATCTCAGAGCTTGACAGTGGTGTTCTGATATGTGGGTATAAGTTGACAGATGCCTATTATAAAGACGCTCTCGATAACCTGCCACAGTATTTTGAAATGCTGCTTCTGGCTTCTCAGCGTATTATAGATGAAGCACCGAATTCCGTTAGCACTGTACAGATGCCGATGAAAGCAAGCGTACTGATAGATACGGTCAATGACATGCTCTATCATCTGGAACGCCGGATCAAAAAAGAAAAAAAGAAACCAAAGCCCAGATCAGAAAAAGAACAGAATTATATCTCGAATGCCAAACGTCTTCTTATGGAAAAAAACCAGATGACAGAAGACGAAGCGTACAGACATATTCAGAAATGCAGCATGGATTCAGGAACCAACATGGTAGAAACTGCACAGATGTTACTCATGCTGATGTATGATGAAATCTGATTTTTCAAACACGTTCTAAATAAAATATCCGAAAATAATAAGGAAAATTTTGTAAAAAATGACGATATTATTTTGACAGAATATGTGGTAATATACAGAATATATTTTTGTTCATATCAAGTTAGAGGCAAAATACATTTTAACCCTAACATTATATTATATATAGAAAGAACACAAACAAACATAAAATAGATAATAACAGGAAGAATGATTACAAAGGCGTAATCAGAGAGTCCAGGGGATAAGTGTCTCCGGATTTTCTGATTACGCCTTTTTGATATTCCAGGGTTTTAAGCCAAAAAGTCGTTGTGCTTGCACGAAAAGCCTTTTGAACTTGAAACCAGTGAAGATATCACAAAGGTTTTCAGAAATGAAGAAATGGAGGATGAGGAAATGGAATTTATGGATGGAACATGGAAAAAAGAAATCAATACCTGGGAGGAACTCGTAGGTAATAATCTCCTGAACCAGGAAGCCGTAATCGAAGGCGCTGTTCACAGCATCCGTAATATGGGTGATGTGGCATTTATCATTCTTAGAAGAAGGGAAGGCTTATTCCAGACAGTCTATGAAAATGAAATGGCAAATGTTTCCATTCATGAATTGAAGGAAGCAATGACGATCAGGGTGAAAGGAATCCTGCATGAAGAGGAGAGAGCACCCCACGGAAGAGAGCTTCGTATTCGTCATATTGATATTTTATCAACACCGGCAGAGCCACTTCCAATGGCAATCGACAAATGGAAACTGAACACTTCCCTGGAAGCAAAATTAAACTACAGACCGATTTCCCTGAGAAATATTCAGGAGCGTTCCAAATTTAAAATTCAGGAGGCACTGACAAAAGCATTCCGCGATTATCTCTACGGACAGGGATTCACAGAAATCCACACTCCAAAGATCGGAGCAAGAGGAGCAGAGGGTGGGGCAAACCTTTTCAAATTCAGCTACTTCCACAAACCTGCAGTACTTGCGCAGAGCCCACAGTTCTACAAACAGATGATGGTTGGCGTATTTGACAGAGTATTTGAGACAGGCCCCGTATTCCGGGCTGAGAAACATAATACCAAACGTCACTTAAATGAATACACCAGTCTGGACTTCGAGATGGGATATATTGACAGCTTCGAAGAAATTATGGCAATGGAAACAGGATTCCTGCAGTATGCCATGAACCTTCTGAAAACAGAATATGCAAAAGAAGTACAGATTTTGAAGCTTGAGATCCCGGATGTATCCAAAATCCCGGCAGTCCGTTTCGATGTAGCCAAGGAACTGGTATCACAGAAATATAACCGTAAGATCAGAAATCCATTTGACCTGGAGCCGGAAGAAGAAGCACTGATCGGACAGTATTTCAAAGAAGAATATGGCTCAGATTTCGTATTTGTCACACATTATCCGTCAAAGAAACGTCCATTCTATGCAATGGATGATCCGGAAGACGCAAGATTTACCTTAAGCTTTGACCTGTTATTCAAAGGCCTTGAGATCACAACAGGCGGACAGCGTATCCATGATTACAACATGCTGGTACAGAAAATTGAAGACAGAGGTATGACGCAGGAAGGCATGGAACAGTATCTGGATACCTTCAAACATGGTATGCCGCCTCACGGTGGACTGGGAATCGGTCTGGAACGTCTGACCATGCAGCTTATCGGTGAAGAGAATGTTCGTGAAACCTGTCTCTTCCCGAGAGATATGAACCGTCTGGAACCGTAAATAAGTCAGAAACTTGGAAAGCTGCCTATATATTGACCGGAAACGGCAGGTTGATTCCGGGCAGAAAGCAATATAGAATGTTACAGGCAGTATATATAAGGAGAAAATCATGGCAAAGATCATAGATGATGAAACAATGGAAAATGTCTGCATCCTGGCCAAGCTTTCCCTCTCGGAAGAAGAAAAGGAAAAAGCAAAAGCTGAAATGCAGAAAATGCTTGATTATGTAGAGAAACTGGATGAACTGGATACATCGGAAGTAGAGCCTATGTCCCATATTTTCCAGGACGAAAATGTATTTCGTGAGGACGTTGTCACAAACGGAGACAACAAAGAAGCAATGCTGGCAAATGCACCGAAGGCAAAAGAAGGACAGTATCAGGTTCCGAAAACCATAGGATAGGAGACAGGACAATGGAGTTGGAAAAATTAACAGCCCTGCAGCTTGGGGAAAAAATAAAACAGCGTCAGGTCAGCGTCCTGGATGGAGTAAAAACTGTTTTTGAACAGATTGAGAAACAGGATTCAGAAGTACACGCTTATCTTGACACATATAAAGAAGAAGCATACAAACGTGCAGAAGAAGTACAAAAAGGCATCGAGGACGGTACTTATACCAGTCCTCTTGCAGGCGTACCGATCGCGATCAAAGATAATATCTGTATTAATGGAAAGAAAACTACCTGTGCATCAAAGATTCTTGAGAATTTTGTGCCTCAGTATAATGCAGAAGTCATTGACCGTCTGGAAAAAGCCGGACTGGTCATTATCGGAAAAACAAACATGGATGAATTTGCCATGGGAAGTACAACAGAGACCTCCGCTTACGGCATCACCAGAAACCCATGGAATCTGGAACATGTACCAGGCGGTTCTTCAGGTGGTTCCTGTGCAGCAGTGGCAGCAGGAGAAACTTATCTGGCACTTGGTTCAGATACAGGCGGATCTATCCGTCAACCAAGTTCCTACTGTGGTGTAACCGGAATTAAACCAACCTATGGAACAGTATCCCGTTATGGTCTTGTAGCTTATGCATCTTCCCTGGATCAGATCGGTCCTGTAGGAAAAGATGTATCTGACTGTGCAGCTCTTCTGGAGATCATCGCAGGACATGATACAAAAGACAGCACATCCATGAAAAGAGAAGACCTTCAGTTCTCCAAAGAACTGACAGGAGATATTAAGGGGATGAAATTCGGAGTTCCTGAAGAATATCTGGCAGAGGGACTTGATCCGGAAGTAAAAGCATCTTTTATGGGTGTTCTTGATACGCTGAAAGAACTGGGAGCAGAAGTAGAATTCTTCTCTATCAAAACCATGGAATACATGATTCCGGCTTATTATATTATCGCCAGTGCAGAAGCAAGTTCCAACCTGGAACGTTTCGATGGAGTGAAGTACGGTTTCCGTGCAGCAGAATATGAAGGTCTTCACGACATGTACAAAAAGACCAGAACAGCAGGTTTCGGTGAGGAAGTAAAACGCCGTATCATGCTTGGTTCCTTCGTGTTAAGCTCCGGTTATTATGATGCATACTATCTGAAGGCACTCCGCACAAAAGCCCTGATCAAGAAAGAATTTGACCAGGCATTTGGCAAATATGATGTGCTCCTTGCACCTGCATCTCCATTTACAGCACCGAAGATCGGTGAAAGTTTAAAGAATCCCCTTGCCATGTATCTTGGAGATATCTACACAGTAGCAGTCAATCTCTGCGGTCTTCCGGGAATTACAGTTCCATGCGGAAAAGACAGCAAAGGTCTCCCAATCGGTATCCAGATGATCGGGGACTGCTTCATGGAAAAGAAAATCCTGCGTGCAGCACACGCCTATGAAACCAGCCGCGGCTCCTTTGCCGTGCCAGGAGAAGGAGGCACCAGATAATGAAACAGTACGAAACAGTCATAGGACTTGAAGTCCATGTAGAACTTGCAACAAAAACAAAAATTTTCTGCGGATGCTCCACTGAATTCGGAGGAGCACCCAATACACATACATGCCCGGTCTGCACAGGTATGCCGGGTTCCCTGCCTGTATTAAATAAGAAAGTAGTAGAGTTTGCCCTGAAAGCAGGTCTTGCAGCAAACTGCCAGATCCATCAGTACTGCAAATTTGACCGTAAGAACTATTTCTATCCGGACAACCCACAGAACTATCAGATTTCTCAGTTATATTTGCCAATCTGTCATGACGGATGGGTAGAGATTGAAACCTCTGCTGGCAAAAAGAAAATCCGCATCCATGAAATGCATATGGAAGAGGATGCAGGTAAACTGATTCATGATGAATGGGAAGACTGCTCCCTGGTAGACTATAACCGAAGCGGTGTCCCGTTGATCGAGATCGTATCCGAGCCGGATATGAGAAGCTCTGAGGAAGTAATCGCCTATCTTGAAAAACTCCGTTGTATGATGCAGTATCTGGGTGTATCAGACTGTAAGCTTCAGGAAGGCTCCATGCGTGCAGACGTTAACCTTTCTGTCCGTGAAGTGGGAGCAGAAGAATTCGGTACCAGAACAGAGATGAAGAACCTGAACTCTTTCAAAGCCATTGCCAGAGCAATCGAAGGCGAAAGAGAACGTCAGATCGAACTGATCGAAGAAGGCAAGGCAGTTACACAGGAGACACGCCGCTGGGATGACAACAAAGAATATTCTTACGCCATGCGTTCCAAGGAAGATGCCAAAGACTACAGATATTTCCCTGATCCAGATCTGCCTCCAATCCATATCTCTGATGCATGGATTGAAAAGATCAAAGCAGAACAGCCGGAGCTTCGCGAAGTGAAACAGGCCCGTTATCAGGAAGAGTACGGACTTCCGGCATACGATGCGGGAATCCTTACAGAATCCCGCCATCTTGCAGGTCTTTTTGAAGAAACAGCAGCAATCTACGGAAATGCAAAGAAAACAGCAAACTGGTTTATGGGTGAGGTACTCCGTCTGACGAAAGATAAAGCTATGGATCCGGAACAGGTATCTTTCTCACCGAAGCATCTTGCAGATCTTCTGGTAATGGTAGAAAAATCCGAAGTCAGCCCTCAGAATGCCAAAAAAGTCTTTGAGAAAGTATTTGAGGAAGACATTGATCCTGTAGCCTACATTGAGGAACATGGTCTGAAGATTGTAGAAGACACAGGACTTCTGGAAGAAATCATCAACAGGATCCTGGATGCTAACCCAGGACCACTTTCAGAACTTCTGGGAGGTAAAGATAAAGTCATGGGCTTCTTTGTTGGTCAGATCATGAAAGAGATGAAAGGCAAGGCAAATCCTGCAAGCGTCCGCGAGACACTAATGAAAGAAGTAGAGAAGCGCAAATAAAATAAATCACCCCGGACATTATGCCCGGGGTAAAAAATGTTAATATATTACCAGTGAACAGTAATGTTAATATTAAAAATTATGCTCAGAAAACACTTTGAGACTTTACATTATTAAATAATTAAGTATAATAAAATTCGAATAAAACATATTTGAAGAAAAGACACAAATAGAAATGGAAAGGCAAAGCAGCAGCCTGCTGTAGACAGGTATATAAAAACTGCGAAACATGCCAGGGAGGAAATCAAACATGGTAACAGTAAACCACAACTATCTGAAATTACCGGGAAGCTATCTGTTTTCCACAATTGCAAAAAAAGTAAAAGCATATAAAGAAGCCAATCCACAGGCAAACGTGATCTCACTGGGAATTGGTGACGTAACTCAGCCTCTGGCTCCGGCAATCATTGAGGCACTTCATAAATCTGTAGATGAAATGGGAGATGCAGCTACTTTTCATGGTTATGCACCGGATCTTGGTTATGAATTCTTAAGATCTGCTATTGCAAAGAATGACTACAAAGACAGAGGATGCGACATTGAAGCAGACGAAATTTTTGTCTCTGACGGTGCAAAGAGCGATTCCGGAAATATCCAGGAAATCTTCGGACTGGATAACAAGATTGCAGTGTGCGACCCTGTATACCCAGTATATGTAGATACAAACGTAATGGCAGGCCGTACAGGAGAATACAACAAAGAACGTGGCAACTTTGATAACGTAATCTATATGCCATGTACAGAAGCCAACGGCTTCCTTCCGGAATTCCCGGAAGAAGTACCGGATCTTATCTACCTTTGCTTCCCGAATAACCCAACCGGTGGTGCGATCACCAAACCGCAGCTTCAGGAATGGGTAGACTATGCAAATAAAAACGGTTCCGTCATTATCTATGATGCAGCATACGAAGCATACATCTCCGAAGAAAATGTACCGCACAGCATCTATGAGTGCGAAGGAGCAAGAACCTGCGCCATCGAACTGCGCAGCTTCTCCAAAAATGCAGGTTTCACAGGTGTCCGTCTCGGCTTTACAGTTGTACCAAAGGATCTGGTTCGTGACGGTGTAGATCTCCACAGTCTCTGGGCAAGACGTCATGGCACAAAATTTAATGGTGCGCCATATATCGTACAGCGTGCAGGAGAGGCTGTATACTCTCCTGAAGGAAAAGCACAGCTGAAAGAACAGGTAGGTTACTACATGAGCAACGCCAAGGCCATCTACGAAGGTCTGGCATCAGCAGGCTATTCCGTATCCGGTGGCGTAAACGCTCCATATATCTGGCTGAAAACACCTGATAAGATGACTTCCTGGGAGTTCTTTGACTATCTCCTTGAAAAAGCCAACATCGTAGGAACTCCAGGCTCAGGATTCGGTGCTCATGGTGAGGGATTCTTCCGTCTCACTGCGTTTGGAACCCATGAGAATACACTGGAAGCAATTGAACGAATTAAGAATCTGTAAGCAGCTTCCTGATAGGGACGAGTGGGATTATAATCTCGTAAAATTTAACCGAATCAAGTAAGTCCCCTGCGGAGCAGTTATTCGGTGTAGAGCTGTGTAGCGAAGCGGATGATTTTATCCGCCTGACTATGGAAATGAAAAACGACAGGACGAAAATCCTTGAAAATCAAGGGTTTCGGACCTGTCGTTTCTATTTTATAAAAATATATATGGAATTTGATTACTATTTAATTGCCACAGCATATGCTTGATAACCACCGGCTGATTCCTTGCCAAAGATTTTGATTGTTATATGCGGGAAATGGTAGTCAAGCTGGCTGCCATTTCTGATTGTATCTTTGGGGATAAAAGATGGACTGAGCCTAACAAGTATGGTAAAATCAGTATTAGAAATGATGCTCTGAAATCGAGAGTTGATGGAGAATAATCGTTATGATCAGAAAGATGAAGAACATAGATTTTAATAGAGTTGCTGACATATGGCTAAAAACCAATCTGAAAGCACATTATTTTATTCCTGAGCAATATTGGACAAGTAATTATGAATTAGTCAAGGAAATGTTGTTACAAGCGGAAGTCTATGTGTATGAAGATAATAAAATAATTCAAGGATTTGTAGGGTTAAGTAACGAATATATTGAAGGCATTTTTGTTTCTGATGAAATGCAGTCATGTGGTATAGGTAAACTTTTATTAGATTATATCAAGAATAAAAAAGTTAGATTACGATTAAATGTATATCAGAAAAATACCAGAGCTCTCTCTTTTTACCAAAGAGAAGGGTTTGATATCCAATGCGAAGGATTCGATGGTGCTACTGGTGAAAAAGAATATACAATGTTGTGGCAGCAGAAATAGAAAGCGGCTTTTGGGGAGAATTCCCATGGATATTGCCAATATGGTACTGTTTCTTTGCTCTGAAAAAGCAGGCTTTATCACAGGTGAAAACATCTGCATTGACGGTGATATGACAAAACAAATGATTTATCATGGTGATTGTGGGTGGAGATTTGATATCTAAGTCACGTATTAGAAACACAAAATGTACAAAAGGAGAAGAACTATGAAATTTAAGATGATTCACGAAAATTACAATGTATCAGATCTGGACCAATCTATTAAATTTTACAACGAGGCCCTTGATCTGCACGAGGTGAGAAGAAAAACTACCGATGATTTTATTATTGTGTATCTGAGCAACGATGTAAGTGATTTTGAGTTGGAACTTACCTGGCTTAAAGATCATCCACAGCCGTATAATCTGGGTGAATGCGAATTCCACCTGGCATTTAAGGCGGAGGATTATGAGGCAGCGCACAAGAAGCACGAAGAGATGGGGTGCATTTGCTTCGAAAATGAAGCGATGGGAATCTATTTCATTGTAGATCCAGATGGATACTGGCTTGAGATTCTACCGTAAAGCTGGCTGAGAAATCGTAGAAATCATGTTGATCAGATGTTCAGAGGACTTTAAGGGGGATGTGTTATCATGAGAACTATAGGTAATATCCTTTGGTTTATATTTGGAGGATTGCTGGGTGGACTGGCATGGGTTTTTGCAGGATGCATATGGTGTATTACAATTATTGGAATTCCGGTAGGCCTGCAATGCTTTAAATTTGCAACGTTGGCATTCTGGCCGTTTGGAAAAGAAATCGTGTATGGAAATGGTATGTTTTCATTCTTGGTAAATCTCATATGGATTGTATTTTTTGGTTGGGAAATGGCGCTTGGAAATCTGATAGTTGGTTGTATATGGTGTATTACGATAGTTGGAATTCCGTTTGGAAAGCAGTTTTTCAAGATGGCAAGACTTTCTTTCATGCCATTTGGTGCCAGTGTGATAGGGTAGAATACAAAAATTTAAGGAGTCATTTGAGAGAATGATTCAAATGCTATTGGGAATCATAAGTAAAGTTATTAATACATAATAAGAAAAAACAATAGTATTTGTAAGGCGTCAGTGGAGTATTCTACTGGCGTTTTATTTAACATATTGGATTTACGAAGAATGTCTATCAAAGCGAAAAATTGTTAGAACAAGCTGAAATTCCAGAATCTTATTTATGACAAGTGTATTACAAGCACTTGCTGCAAAGCAGATTGAAGTAGAAACAAGAAAACAGCAGAGCCACGAACAGAAGAGTGGAAGAAAGTATTATGAATTTTCCTTATAATTATATGTATTTCGAAGAATTACTTCCGGAAAGTTTTCCCACCGAATTATGAGTCTGTGTAGTATAATTAATAATAACAGTATATTCTGACTTACATTGTTGTAAATAGGAATGATACATAACAAGGAGATGGGTTTAATGTTAAAAAATGGGATATACGAACAGATTGTTAATACGAGAATAAATAAAGAACTGCAGCAGCTTGATCGTGAAAAATATGATATAGAATTAGAAAAACTTGATGGAGAGGATGCAAGACGTATTCTTACCATATACATATCATATGTCATAAATCAGGCTTTGCAATACTTAAGAGACAGTTTCCCGTCATCTAAAGAAAATGAATCGTTACTGGCACAAATTCGTTTATGTAATGAAATCGTTCAGGAAATAGCAGAGCATACGAATGAACCTGAATTTGAGGATAATATCATTCTTGAAAAAGGAGAAGTATTGACCTCATTATATGAAAAAATGAATTCAGCAAGAAGCATTAATACAATCAAAGCTGTGCATCCGGAAACGTCAATTGTAGAGAATGCCTTGTTTACAGGATCTAAAAATGAGCCAAGTATGCTTTCGGAATTGAAGAAAGAAATCTTGTCCTCTGATTCTATTGATCTTTTGGTTTCATTTATTAAGTGGAGTGCAATACGTCCACTTCTTGTAGAATTGACTGCATTCACGAAACGAGAGGGTGTTCGTTTACGTGTGATTGCAACGACTTATACACAGGCTACAGATTATAAAGCGATTGTTGCTCTTGCAGAGCTTCCAAATACGGAAGTGAAGATTAATTATGAAACGAATCATGCACGTATGCATGCAAAATCATATTTGTTTAAAAGAGACACTGGATTTTCAACTGCATATATTGGCTCCTCAAATCTTTCAAATCCAGCTTTGACTGGGGGATTGGAGTGGAATGTGAAGGTGACTGAGAAAGAGTCATTTGATATTGTGAAAAAGTTTTCGGTTTCCTTTGAGAGTTACTGGAATGATGCCTCTTTTGAAATCTTTGACCCTGAAAACCCAGACTGTCATGAAAAGCTGAAAAAAGAATTAACGAGGGCTACATTTGATAGAAAGTCAAAACGTAGTCTTCAGGTTTCGATTCGACCATATGCATATCAGCAGGAAATTTTGGATAATCTTGCTGCAGAACGAGAAGTATACGGACATTATCGTAATCTGGTTTCTGCAGCGACAGGTGTTGGAAAAACAATTATTGCGGCATTTGATTATAAAGCTTTTAAGGAGAAGAACCCAAGAGCACGCTTGTTATTTGTGGCTCACAGAAAGGAGATTCTCGAACAGAGCATTCAGAAATTCCAGGAAGTTTTGAATGACTTTAATTTTGGTGAGTTGTACGTAGATGGTTATAAACCAACGGATATTGAGCATCTGTTTATCAGTATCCAGTCATTCAATTCTGCAAAGCTTTCTCAGTGGAC
The DNA here is from genome assembly GCF_020553185.1 of Blautia sp. MSK18_10. NCBI lineage: Bacteria > Bacillati > Bacillota > Clostridia > Lachnospirales > Lachnospiraceae > Blautia > Blautia sp. MSK18_10. The sequence continues at coordinate 34,851 of NZ_JAJCGT010000038.1, forward strand.
AAGCAAGGACTATTATGACTTTATCATAGTGGATGAATTCCACCATGCAGCAGCTGATTCTTATCAGGAATTACTGGCATACTATGAGCCGAAGATTCTATTAGGATTGACTGCTACTCCTGACCGAATGGATGGTAAGGATATCCTGAAGTATTTTGATGGACGTATTGCATCAAAATTACTGTTGGGTGAAGCAATTGATCGAAATCTGTTAAGTTCTTTTCAGTATTTTGGTGTAACAGATGACACAAATTATAGGAATTTCAAATGGACGCGTGGTAAATATGATGTGTCAGAGCTGGAAAAAGTATATACGGCAGATACAAGACGTTGCGCTTTGATTTTAAACAGTGTGAAAAAATATGTGACAGATATTTCGTCTGTGAAAGGTCTTGGATTTTGTGTCAGTGTTGCTCACGCAAATTACATGGCGAAATATTTTAATGATAAAGGAATCCCGTCCATTGCATTATCTTCGAAAAGTGCAGATGATATTCGAAATGATGCAAAAACAGATTTGTTAAGTGGAAAGATAAACTGTATTTTTACAGCAGCTAGGACGAGGGTTACGTTTAAGTCCAGGGAAAGATTGCCTTACGGTTCTTGATTTTATTGGACAGGCAAACAAAAAGTATAATTTTGCAATGAAATTTGAGGCAATTGTAGGGAAAGGCCGAAAATCCATTCGCAAACAGGTGGAGGATGGATTCAGCAATCTGCCAAGAGGTTGCTATATCGAACTTGAAAAGTATGCAAAAGAATATATTCTGGAGAACCTGAAGCAGACAGATAATAACAAAAGAGCACTGATTGAAATGGTGAGAACCTTTGAAGAAGATACCGGATTACCGCTTAATCTGGAAAACTTTTTGCTGGAATATAATATGTCTCTGTATGATTTCTATCAGAATACAGGTGCCAGATCTTTGTTCCGCTTAAAAAAGTGGGCAGGCATTATTGAAGATGACAGAGATGTAGATGATAAAATTTACAGTATGATGACCGGATTTTTCCATGTGAACTCAGCTAGACTACTGGATTATTGGATTAGATATATTGACGGTAATAAAGTTGCAAATAGCGAAGAAGAACGCATTATGCGAAATATGCTTTATTACACATTTTATAAAAAGCATCCGGCTAAATGCGGTTTCCAAAGTATCGATGAAGGAATTGAGTCAGTCCTAAAGGAAACTTTTGTAAGAGATGAAGTTCTGCAGATTTTGAAATACAATCGTAAGCATATCAGTTTTGTTGCAGGGAGAAATGAATATTCTTATCTTTGTCCTCTGGATTTACACTGCCGTTATAACACAAATCAGATTATGGCTGCATTTGGATTATTTACAGAGACAGAATCGCCGGAATTCAGAGAGGGTGTAAAACGTTTTGAAAATAAAAAAACAGATATCTTTTTTATTAATTTGAACAAATCAGAGAAGGATTTCTCTCCATCTACTATGTATGAGGATTATGCAATTAACGATAAGCTCTTTCATTGGCAAAGCCAAAGTCAGGATAGGCAAGCGAGTGCAAAAATACAGAGATATATTAATCACAAGAATACAGGTGATATCATATCATTATTTGTTCGTGAATTTAAAAGAATTGGTTCATATACAGCACCATATACTTTTTTAGGAAATGCAGATTATGTGAAGCATGAAGGAGAGAGACCTGTCAGTTTCGTATGGAAGCTGCATAATTCGATTCCTGCGAATATGCTTCCAAAGGCAAACAAGAGCATTGCTTTGTAATTCTATGTGATTAGAAATAAAAAGATGTGCGTACTCTCTTGACAAATTCGGGAACAGGAAAGATATATGCATCCGTACTTGCTATGCGTGAGCTTGGTTTCAAAAGAGTGTTGTTTCTGGTTCATCGTGTGACACTTGCGAAGCAGGCTAAAAAATCTTTTGAAAAAGTTTTTGATAAGAAAGTGACAATGGGATTGGTGGAAGCCAGAAATGCCCGGAAAGAAGATGATCGCGGACGTATGCAACCGATTACGAAAGTAACGATGAAAATGCAGCATCCAGTGAGAGAAGATTTATTACGGTATTTACAGTCAAATATTACAGCATAAATGATTTGAGGTACGAAACAAATGAAGACAATAAAAGTAGTTGCAGCAGTTATCTGCGACAATATGAAAGAAAAGAATAAAATTTTTGCAACGGCTCGTGGTTACGGTGAGCTGAAAGGCGGCTGGGAGTTTCCTGGAGGAAAAATCGAAGCAGGTGAAACACCTCAGGAAGCATTAAAGCGAGAAATCATGGAAGAACTGGATACAGAAATTAAGGTAGGGGATTTGATTGACACTATAGAGTATGACTATCCCACTTTTCACCTTTCCATGGATTGCTTCTGGGCAGAGGTCACAGCCGGTCACCTGGAACTGAAAGAAGCGGAAGCTGCAAAATGGCTTACGAAGGATCAACTGGACAGCGTTGTCTGGCTACCGGCAGATGTCACTTTGATAGAGAAAATTCGAAGGAACATGGAGAACTGATTTTTAACATTATTTTCAGAGGAATTGCTATGATATACACAGTAAAACGAATTGATGAAGACTTGGACTTCGGTTGTGAAGAGCGACCGAAAGGCATGCCAGTCATGGCAATAGTGACGCTTACGAATTCTTCAGGCGAAGAAATAAGGATAAAAGCAGAGGATGCTATGCTCTATGAATGTAACATCAATGAGGGGGACGAGGTTTGCTTTGATGCAAATAACAAGTTGGAAAAAGTAAAATAAAAATTGTAGAAGAACCAGAGAATATATTTGGATAAAGAAAACCAATGGCTTTGACTGTTATCAGTCTGCACCATTGGTTTTTTTAGTTCTGCTAATTCCTGAACAGTAATAGTTGTTGGAATTTTTGTACAGCCATTTGGTGTAAACTGATAACATTAGAAAAAGAAATCAAAAGCGAGAGATAAAATGGGGAAAGAATGCTATATAACTCTTATTCAATAAATATACATTGACAAGTATCTATGCGTATGATAAATTAACACATAGACAAATGCCTATGCGAGGTGGCAAAAATGGAAACAAGAGATATGATACTGATATGTAAAGCATTATCGGATACAAATAGGCTGGAGATTGTTCAGATGCTGTCAGACGGAGAAAAATGTGGATGTAAGATTCTGGATAAATTCGATATCACGCAGCCTACTTTATCACATCACATGAAAATATTGGTCGACTGTGGGCTTGTAAATGATTGTAAGGAAGGCAAATGGCATCATTATTCTCTGAATAAAAAAGTAATAAGAGAGGCAAGTTCATTTATTGAAGCTTTGGGAAGGTAGGAAATGAAAGAAGAATGTATTATATGTAAAGCACCACTTATATATCTTGAAAAAGATGAAATGATGGAGTGCGTACTATGTCATAAAAAGGAATTAAGTAAGACTAGGTGCGAGCAGGGCCATTATGTATGTAATGAATGTCATACAAAAGGAATGGATGCAATTATAGAAATATGTCTTAGTGAAACATCTAAGAATCCAGTAGAAATTATAAGAAGAATGATGGCGCAGCCATTCTGCCATATGCATGGACCAGAGCATCATGTTATGGTTGGTTCAGCGCTCCTTGTTGCATATAAAAATGCAGGTGGTGAGATTGATTTGCCGGAAGCGCTACTTGAAATGATGAATCGAGGAAAAGCTGTTCCGGGTGGCGCATGTGGATTCTGGGGTGCTTGTGGTGCTGGAATTAGCACAGGAATGTTTATATCAATAATCTCAGGAGCGACTCCACTTAAAAATGAACCTTGGGGTCTGGCTAATAAAATGACTTCCAAGGCACTTGACGCAATCGGGAGCATTGGTGGACCAAGATGTTGTAAAAGAGATTCTTATATGGCCATAATCTCAGCGATTGACTATGTGGCAGAGAATTTCAATATACAAATGGAAAAACCTGTTATAAAGTGTATTCATTCTGATAAGAACAATCAATGTATTAAGGAGAGGTGCCCATTTCATGAATAAGAAAAAAATCGCATTTATCTGTGTTCATAATTCATGTCGTAGTCAGATAGCAGAGGCATTGGGAAAACATCTGGCATCAGATATATTTGAAAGTTATTCGGCAGGAACAGAGACAAAGCCTCAGATTAATCAGGATGCCGTTCGTGTCATGAAAGAGATTTATGGAATAGACATGGAAGCAAATGGTCAGTATAGTAAGCTGATTACTGATATCCCAGATGTTGATATCGCAATATCAATGGGCTGTAATGTGGGATGTCCTTTTATTGGAAGAGCATTTGATGATAACTGGGGACTTGATGATCCAACGGGGAAATCAGATGATGATTTTAAGGCTGTAATACAGCGGATTGAGGAGAATATCTTTGAGTTAAAGAAAAGGTTGAGCGAGAATAAATAGAATACCTGCAGAACAAAATGGCAGCTTATCAGCTTTATGACACAGGACTTACTGTGACAAAGGAAGATAAGCTGCTTTCCTTATCTACCTGCAAGTATTCCAGTAGGATTCCTGTTTTGAGACGAATGTCCGGAAGGTGGGTAACTACTTCCTGTCCTTGCTATTCTCTATCTTTAGCTGTTAAATGCAAAAATAATCCAGGAAGTTTAGCCTTTTGGTTGTCGGGATTTTTGCACAGCCATCTGGTGTAAACTGATAATATTAGAAAAAGAAATCAAGGGGGAACTGGCAGATGAAAGGCTATAACACAAGTAACGGATACATGGGATACGTAGAAGGCAAATACATTTTATTTGCCAGTGAACAGGAATATTTCGAGTTTATGCACTACAGGGGTTATATCTATGTTATACTTGAGTTGGTATTAAAGGATTTAGGATAATAAGCGGGAATCCTCGGCAATTCAATTACCGAGCCTGCAAATAAAAAGTCAATAGCAAATTGATGATTTCAGGCAAAAATTTTTGC
>NZ_JAJCGT010000039.1:0-37598 GCF_020553185.1 Blautia sp. MSK18_10
GATTTACAATTCGTGTCATTTTCTGTCGTTTCGTGACAGAATTATTGAAAAAATTTCTGGCTTTTTTATAATGAGGATAACAAATGGGAGTACATCAAATGGAAGAGGAGGGATGTCGTGTATTGTATTGCCATATTGACTGATCAGGAACAGGAAGGACAGAACTGTGCGGAATACATCAGAAATTACTGTACAGAAAAGAAAGTTTTTCCATTGATTGAAATCTATCAGAATCAGGAACAGTTTTTTGGGCGGATACGAAAAACAGTACCGGCAGTGGTGTTTCTTGCATTGTCAGGTGTGTCCGGGCTGAATGCAGCAGAACATCTCCGTTCCCTGTATCCGAAATGTGGGATCATCTGGTGCAGTGATCTTGATTTTTCGCTTCATGCGTTCAGGATGCGGATAGAATATTTTTTTATGAAACCTGTGGAAGAGCAGAAAATAAAAGAAGGACTCTCCATCTGGTTTGAACGCAGAAATGTAATATGACAAAAACACTCAGGAGGAAAACAATTATGAAGAAAAGAGCTTTAATTCTTGCAATGATCGCTTTTATAGCAGTTACAACATCTGAACCGTCAGTAAATATGGTACGCGCAGAGGAAACACAGGTAGAAGAAACACAGACAGAGGAAAATGCAGGTCAGACATCAGAACTGCCTATAAAGACACTTACACCGAAGGTTATGGATGTGAATCCTTATATGGCAGCAAGTGATTCCAATATTCATCATGACTGCTATAATACAGATTCAACAGATGAGGTATTGCCTGTTGATATTTATTCTGAGATCAATGTTTCTTATGAAAAAGTTAATCCCAATGCTTCCCCGGCAGTCTTTTTTGATTCTTACGGACATGCAGTAGTTCCGTTGCTTGGTGGACTGGCAATCCGTGATATTAATGCAGAGGAAACACAGACACTGGGATATTTTTCTCCAAAACAGCATGATAATGGAGATTATCTGATCCAGAGTTCCTATTCCTTTGTAGATGAGAGTAACCGTCTGGTGTGTCCGACCAATAATAACCATGTACTGATGCTGAAGGCAACAGATGAAGACGGAAATGTACTTCCGGAATTTGAGAAAGTGCTGGATATTGATATTAAAGCGGCAGCAGAGGCAGCACTTGGAAAAACACTGGATCAGAATCTGTTATCTGTAGTTTTTGATTATGAGGGAAATCTCTGGTTTGCAACAGGAGGCTTCCGCATTTATCCTGACAGAAAACAGCAGGGAACCTTTGGATATGTTTCCCGTACAGCTATCGATAAGATCTTGAATGGAGAAGATGTGGATCTGTCAGATGCAGTGTTTGTATATGAACTGGAACCGGGAGAGGGTGCAGAGAATGGTATTGCGGCATCTAAGGAGGGTGCGGTCATTCTGACAAATCTGAAGTGTTATCTGCTCCAGGCGGATAATGGTGTGAAAAAAGTCTGGGAAACTTCCTATAAAAGTGTGGGTGCTAAGGAAAGCAAAGAAGGCGATGAGACGACAGGTGGCGGTCTTGCATGGGGAGGTGGATGTTCCCCGTCTCTGACCAAAGATCTGGTTATGTTTACAGATAATCAGGATCCGGTAAATCTTATTGCGGTGGATATGAAAACAGGAGAACAGGTTGCGAGCATGCCTGTTATAGATGAGCTTCCGGAAGGTACACAGGTGTCTGTGGAAAATTCTGCAATTGTATATGATGATGGAGAGGGAACAGTAAGCACAATCGTATGTAACTGGTTTGGTGCAGGAAGTGCGAAGCTTGGAGAAGCAGATAATGATTCCTCAATACAAAGCTATGAGAATATTTATGATGTGGGCTGGCTGAGACAGGGCAATAAAATGATCGCGCCGGGTATAGAACGTGTGGATACAGTTAAGACGGAGGACGGATATGAGATGAAGAGTATCTGGTGCAGAAGTGATCTGTCTGACACTTCCATGATGAAGCTGTCCACTGCAACAGGATATATTTACGGATATGTTCAGGATATGGAAACCGGTATGTGGCAGTATATCATGCTTGATTTTGAGACAGGCGAGACTGCATTTACCATGGATATTTCTGACAAACCGGGATACAACAACATGGCTATCGGTATGTATGCGGGAAACAGCGGAAATGCGCTCTATTGTCCGACCGGCTATCTGGAACTTCTGAGACTTCAGGACAGGTTTGTATATCTGCCGGAAATGCCTTACCGCAAGGTGGATCTGGATCAGGCAATGCGCAATGTGTTAAGCCAGGAGAAATTTGCGGCAGACGGCGGCCAGGGAGATGTGGAAGGATGGCTGAATACGATCACAATTGAGAACGTACATCCGAATACGACCGTTGCAATACGTATGAAAGGAATCTCCGGGGAAACAGGTTCTCTGAAGCTGTATGCATATGGTACAGATGGTACCTTGAAAGAAGTTCCGGCAGAGAAATGGCATATTCAGACAGAAGATGGTGAAACACCGGATATGTTAACAGAAGATGTACTGTATGAGGTACATATGACTGTGGAAGACGGCGGCGATTTTGACCTCAGTGAAACGGAAAAAGAGATTAAGATATCTGCTGTTCTGGGAATCTGAAGGTGAGCTGATAAACAACCACCGGTTAAAACGGTGGTTGTTTACAGTCTGGACGGCGGTCGATAAGACCGCCGTTTTCTGCTGTTTGCATTTATAGCTGATTGACTGATAAAAGATAATTGCGAGAGATGAAATGATTTTTGAGCTGTTTGGAGAAATTAAAACCATTTTGCAGCGTATTGCTGTAATTGTTCCTGGACATCCCGGTAGCTGTATTTGCTGACCGGGATTATTTCATGATTATTCAGTGTGATTTCAAAACGTCGGATTGAACGGACAGCATACAGAGAAACAATGTAGCATCTGTGACATTGTACAAAGATATCTTTCGGCAGAATTTCACGGACTGCAGAAAGGGACTTATATATCTTCGTGACAGTACCATCCTGAAGGTGAATCTGCAGTTCTTTATTGATTATTTCAATATAGGTAATATCCCTGATATGAAAGGATACAGTTCTGGACGGAGTGTCGATTATAATGGATTTTGGGATCAGATGTCGGATTGCACGGGTTAGTGCTTCTGCAAGTTTTTGACGGCTGACCGGCTTAAGGATATAACCTACAGGTTCAGCAGAATATGCATCGAATACAAATTCCTTACTGCTGGAAATGAAGATAACGGGAATTTGGTTTTCAGTGTCACGGAGACATTCTGCAAAGCTGATCCCATTGTTTTCACCCAGCATAATATCAAGAATCAGAATGTCACAGCTTTTGGGAGTATTCTGCAATGTATTTTTTAATTCTGAAATAGAAGTATATTTTCGAATCTCGCAGGATTCTCCCATGGACGCTAAAATATCGATGATCATTTCTGATATCTGTGTTAAAAAAATCGGTTCATCATCACAGATGACAATATGGTACATAGTGAAAGCCTCCTATTAATCGTTATTTTCGTCAAGACAAAGCGTTGTTGTTACAGCAAAAAAGCCACCACGTACCTGTACGTTCAGTATACCATTGTATTTTTCGGCGATTCCATTGATGATCTTAAGACCGTAACCGTGTTTGTCACTGTTCTTTTTACTGGATTTATATTTTCCATTCGTGATTCTCAGGTTATCCTCATTGCAGGAGTTTTCACATTTAATAAACAGAAAATTTCCCTTTGAATGGAGATTCAGCCGGATGATCCGTTGTTCTTCAGAAACCTTCTGACACCCTTCTACTGCATTTTCCAATATATTTGTCAACATTCGGCACAGATCAATATCTTCCATGTTGAGACTTCTGCCAATGACAATACTGTACTCCACTATGGCTTTATAACGGCTGGCACGTTCTGCAAATTCTGAAAGGATGGAATTGACCAGAGCATTGGCTGTGTAGGTGACAAAAGGAAGCTCTTCGGCTTCTTCAGTAAATTTCTGTGTATACTGTCTGGCGCCTGCATAGTCCTCCTGATTAAGATAAGAGGACAGGGCATTCATATGATGCCGGATTTCATGGTGTATTTCCAGGATATGTTCATTGTTTTCTGCCTGATTACGATAGCTTTCCAGCATGCGCTCGGAAATCCGCTGTTCTTCCTGTTTGCTGCGGATGTATCCCATGACACTGAAGAATACGGCATACACCATGAAAGCAAATACTGCAAACAGTACAAACATAACATGGACAACTATATTATTGGAAAGATTTATTATGCTTGAGAACTGTGCAATGCTGGCAATCAGAATAAACAAAGCAGGGAGGGAGCAGAGAATCTTCCAGATCCGTGATTCCAGATCTGCATTGATCATAGTACGGATTCGCTCCATCAGCATGAGAAATGGTTTCGCAAGAACTAGATTTATGATAAGTGTGAGAGCCAGTGCAAAGGGCGGATACATAAAATAATCGGATGGAAACCGGAAAGTACGGTGCAAAAAGGTAACGGTGCTTGTAACAAAGAATCCGTAGCTCATTACAACAAAAAATACAAATAGTTTTTCTGCTGCTTTCGCCTGGATGCTAAAGCAGTAAAATATTCCGAACAGTAGCAGGGCAATATAAAAGATAACATTCCAGATCAGCTCTCTGTAATCACCGCCGATGTTGAACTGTGCGATAAGAGAAAACGGAATGACCATTACAATAAAAATGGACAGTGCCATGAGCATTGTCTTTTTTGTGCTTAGGCGGAAACGATCCCGGAATGGATACAAACAGAAAAATGCATAAGGAAAAATCTGAAGAGAAAATCCGCAGAAATAACGCAATGCTATCATAAAACCCTCCTGTCATAAAGATAGATAATGGCCAGGTTACTTATTAAAAATAAGTATACCATTGGCAGAGGGCAAAATCAAATCATATGAAGGTCTTTTCACACCATATTTTGACTATTCACGCAAAAATATAGACAGAGAAGTCAAATTCAAATAACATAAATAATATAGATTCAGAAAACTGTCAAAATGAGGAGAGCTTTTGATACGGTATATATGCCCGAAAGTTTGCTTTACTGGCATCGTAAAGGAAAAAATATAAGAAAAGGAGACTAAAAAATGAAGAAAAGAATGATTATTGTGACGGCACTGATTATGGGAACTCTGGGAGCAGGATGTGTGAGTGTTCAGGCATCGGATACGTTACCTGAACTGACAAAAGACAATGCACTGGAACAGATGATGAAAGCAGGAGAAACAGACAGTCTTGTAAGCAATCATAAAAGCTATGAAGCTACCTGTGAATATATACTGCAGAATACAAAGGTATATGACTATGAAGATTCTGAAGTGATGTATGTAGATATGTATGGTACTACCCAGATGCTCTATAAAGATGGCGAATTAAAATACGGAAAAGAAGGAGACGAGTACCTCTCCTGTCTGTATATTGATGAAGCAGATGGAAATGCAGATGATCTTATAAGCTTTTACACAGATGAAACCATAGAGGAAGAAGTGACGGATATGAAGGAAGATGGTGATACGATCATTATACAGACAAAGGTACCTGAAGAACTTACTCAGAGCGCATTGAATTCTCAGGGAGATGGAGAATCCTACACAGAGGGAGACTGGATTTCTATGGAATATGTGGTTGCTTCGGATGATTACAGACCATTGAAACATACTCAGATTCTGAATCATAAGGACGGCACTTCAGAAGAAGCTTCGAAGATGGAATTCTCCTACGGCGTGGACAGATCTGAGGATGTAGCAGATCTCTGCGAAAAGTACGAGGAAGCAGAAAAAGCAGAAGGTGATGTACGTAATGTAACAGTTACTGCAGCTCCTGGCACAGAGCTGGAAAAGGATTATGCAATCACTGTTCCTGCAGATAATCACGTATGGATCATGCTTCATGATGATAGTTCTTATTACGTTTTGTATACAGATAAGGAATGTAAAGAATTGCATGAGCCAGAGGAAAATGTGAAAGGAGACACACATCTTTATGCAGAGATTAAGTCTTATGAGGATTATGAAGAGACAGAGGATGAAGTATGAGGAGTTTGAGAGTATTTATCCGGTAACAATATATCACAAAACAATACCATGGATTTACAATTCGTGTCATTTTCTGTCGTTTCGTGACAGAATTATTGAAAAAATTTATGACTTTTTTATAATGAGGATAACAAATGGGAGTATAGCAAATGGAAGAGCAGAAAATAAAAGAAGGTCTTTCCATCTGGCTTGAATGTAAAAAAATAAAATGAGAACGACATTCAGGAGGAAAGCAACATGAAGACAATCATAAAGTATGAACTGGTCATAAATGAAGCACTTAAATCCGCACTCAATTACCATACACCTGACGAGCAGATTAATGAATTTATCCGCTTTTTCGGCAGACATATCGGTTCTGACAGAATATATATTTTCGAAGATTGTAAAGAAAGACATGGCACAGACAATACGTATGAATGGTGTGCACAGGGAGTAACTCCTGAGATAGACAGATTGCAGAATGTCGATATGGACGTAATAAAGTGGTGGTATGATACGTTTTCCAGGGGCGAAAGTATCATTATCACTGATATAGAAGATATCAAAGAAGAACATCGCGTATCATATGATATGTTAAAAGCGCAGAATGTGAGAAATGTGGTGGTATGTCCTTTGCGTTATAAAGATGAGATAAGTGGTTTTTTCGGTGTGGATAATCCTCCAAAGAGTGATTACAGGGGACTTACTACTTTTCTGGATATGATAGGAACGCTTCTTATCTCATTTCTGAAATTGCGTAATTCGTTTATAAAGTCAAATAAAGAGGCAAAGCTCAGCAGTTATTCGTCGCTTTCCAAAATCTATGCATCTATGTATTTGGTTGATGTGCAGACAAAAAGATATCATATTATAAAAATGACAGATCAGATTGCGGAATATTTGGGAAAAGATTTTAAAATGGGAGAATATGAAATCAGGGATGATTTTTGTGGATATATCAAGAATATCGCTGAGAAAATGTGTACGGAATCACAACTTCAGGAATCACTGGAGTTTGTAGATATCAGTACGCTGGAAGAACGGCTTCTTGGAGAAAACAGCATAACACATGAATTTACAGATAAAATATCAGGCTGGAACCGAAGCAGATTTATTCCTGTAGACTACGATGAAGATGGAAAACTTTTGCATGTACTTTTCTGTATTGAGTGTATAGAAGAAGAAAAAAAGCGTGAGAACAGGCTGATTTATCTGGCGCAGACAGATCTTATGACAGGATTATGTAATCGTGGAAGCGGAGAAAAAAAGATTACTGAATTTTTAAAGAAAAAAACAGGAGGATTGCTTTGCCTGATCGACTGTGACAAATTTAAATCCATCAATGATAATTACGGACACTCTGTAGGAGATAAGGTGATCATAGCCGTTGCGGAGAAACTACAGAAAACATGTCGTGACAGTGATGTGGTTTTGCGGCTCGGAGGTGATGAGTTCGCCATGTTTATACCGGGAATGCTGGAACAAAGGGTAGCAGAGAAATTTTTTGAGAGATTTTTTGAAAATATCCGACAGATAGATATCATAGAGATGCAGGGGAAGAACATAGAAATAAGTCTGGGTGCGTGTTTTTATGATGGATATGAAGAGGTTTCTTTTGATCAGTTATACAGAAAGGCTGACAGGGCAATGTATCAGAGCAAAAAGCAGAAGGGCTGCAGTGCTGTAATCTACGGGGAGGAGATGTGAAAAATTTCTGAGAGACTTCGATGTAGAGTTACGTAGCGAGGCGAGACAAAAGGAGGAGTCTATGAAAGAAAAGAAAGTAATTGATTACACCATTGAGGCAGATAAAAAGAAATGTATTCTGTATATTGTCATACTGCTCCTGCTTGGTTTTCTGCTTATGTGGACTCAGATCGATGATCTGACCAGATGGATTCTTTTTTATAAGCGTACCCCGAAAGAGAACAAGTGTCAATCGCTATAATGTCCATTCGCGCAGAAAAATGTCCACTCGCGCAAATTCTATTGATTTTGGGAAAGCTACTTTCGATGATAATATATAAGAAAATATCTCAAAAGGGAAAGGAAATTTGTCAATGCAGAAAGTTCTGAAAGCAAAAGTCAGCTTGATTTTGAGCATTGTTTTGGTATTGGTCTCTATCTGGTAGACGATTGTAGCGAAATCAAGCCTTCTATAGGTAAAAATGATTCGTGAATAATGTAGGGAGGATGCGATAGAGTGAAACAAAACAAGAGAAGAACGGCTACTGTAGTATATATTTTTATATTTATGTTGACAGTATCCGGCTGTGTCAGAAAAGGAAAAGAACAGGACAAGGTATATCAGGAAACAGGAATGTTCGAGTGGTCAGAGGAAGCTGTTTGTGAACCGGAGGAGGCACTTTACCTTGCAAAAGAGCTTGGAATTACCAAGTGGTATCAGGAGACAAATGGAATGACAGAAGTGGAGGCTACAGGAAAATTTGTAAAAGCCTTACACAATAGGAAGATAGAAGTGTATGCACTCCTTGGCGCTGTAGAATGGGGATATGAAGAGGATGGAGCAACGCTGTTGGCACATCTGGAAAAAATCGTTCAGTATAATGTACAATCTTCAGAAAAAGAGAAGTTTGACGGAGTTATGTTGGATATAGAACCGTATATATCGGATTCCTGGAAAGAGAATCCGGAAGAGTATATGGACAGATATATAAGCTGTATGAAAAAAGGATATAAATTCGCTCAAAAAAATCATCTCCGTACAGCGATTTGTATACCACGGCATTATGACAATCAGGGATTGACGTCAGGGCTTGAAGAACTAATAAAAGAGACTTGTGATGAAGTAGCGGTTATGAATTATAGCTGCGGTAATGAAATCGAGGCAATCAGAACAGAGGCTGCGCTTTCTGAAAAATACGGAAAGGAGTTACATTGCATATTGGAGTTTCAGGAGGTTGGAAAGCATGGTCTTACAGAAAATAAAACTTATCGGAATAAGGGAATCGACAATGCAAAAGAGACTTGGGAGAAACTTCAGAAGGAATATAAAAATATAAATGTGACCAGAGATTATCATTGGAGCAGACCCGTAAGAGAGATGTTGGAGGAAAAGAATGCAGATTAAAAAGGTGTTTCGTCAGGAAAGAAAATTTCTAATAAGCGGGGAACAGTATTATCGTTTTAGCCGTCAGTTTGCTGAACTATTTAAAGAAGATTCTCATAACGGTAAGGATGGATATATGGTACGTTCCCTGTACTTCGATACATTGGGAAACAAAGATTTTGAAGAAAAATTGGCGGGTGTTGAGTGTCGCAGGAAAATGCGTCTGCGGATTTACAGTCCTCAAAGTAGGACAGCACTTTTAGAGATGAAACAAAAACAGGGAAGTAATCAGTTGAAGCGTTCCCTGACTATTTCCAGAGAACATGCTGAAGAATTAATGAAGGGACATTATGAAGTACTTCTTGAATATAGTGATCCTTTCGCAACGGAATGTTATGGTGTTCTTAAGACGAATTGTTATATACCGAAAGTCATTGTTGAATATAAGAGAATGGCGTTTGTTTTCAAAGAAAATGACACAAGGATTACCTTTGACAGCAATATATCAGCGTCAAAATTAACTGGAAGATTTTTGGAAGAATATGCAGGCTGTTTTCCAGTTATACATCCAGGGTGTGTAGTAATGGAGGTGAAATATAACAATTTTCTGTTGGCTTATATAAAAAATATTTTGCAAATCAGTAATAAAAGTGAGACGGCAGTCAGTAAATATGCACTTGCCCGTCAGGCAGTTTTTAGATTTTAAGGAGGAGAGAGTTAAATGAGAAGTTTTTTAAATGAATTAATTCAGCAGGTAGAAGTTTTAAGTATGACAGAAATATTAACACAAATTCTTGTTGCTGCGGCGTTGGGATTTGTGATTTATCTTTCATACTATATGTCACATACAGGTACAATATACAGTCGGAAGTTTAATACAAGTCTCGTTGTACTTGCTGTTCTGACAACAGTAGTTATGACGGCAATCGGTAATAACGTGGCGTTATCGCTCGGTATGGTAGGTGCTTTGTCAATTGTCCGTTTTAGGACGGCTATCAAGGATTCGAGAGATACGGTATATATTTTCTGGACAGTAGTAGTTGGTCTTACATGTGGAGTTGGAGATTACATAACAGCGGGAATCGGTAGTGCAATTGTATTTCTGATACTTCTCGTTCTTGGCAGAATTAAGAATGAAAGTCGTATGCTTTTGATTGTTCGGGGAGCAAGAAGTACGGATAAAAGAATTATGTCTGTTGTTAGTGAATATTTTTCACGGAGAATTGATCTGCGAGTTGAAAATACCACCGAACAGACAGTAGAACTGATTTATGAGATTCCGCTGAAAATATTTGAGAAAGCAAGCAACCGCGCAGAGAGTATTGCGGACTGCCTATATGAGATTGAACACGTGGAATATGTGAATGTAGTTGCTCAGGATGATGATATTAGTAACTAATAGTGTTAGTGTGTCATTCTTGAAACAGTCAAAGGAGGAATATTTTGAAAAACAAATATTGGGTACTGATTATAGCAGCACTTACAGTAATCGGTACGTTTTGGACTCAGACAGAACTGGGAGGGAAAAAATACAGAACACATCAACATAAAGAATATCTTTCAGTAGAAGATACAATCCCGGATGTACAGGAAGCCATAAATGCGGAACAAATATCAGAATCTCAGTATAACAGCGAGGCAGTAGACATAGAAAAATTAAAAACGCATTTGCCCGTGGTTAAAATAGAAACCTCTGAAGAAATTCCTGGAGTGCCATATTATGAAGAAGGATATTCACATAGAAAATATACGACTACGTCAGAAGGAGAAAGTGAACTTGCCGCAACGATGCAGATTATTGACAATCTGGATACATATAATACGGTCAATGACAAACCCGCAGTTAGTACAAGTATAAGAATAAGAGTCCGGGGAAATACCTCGAGATGGTTTGATAAAAAATCTTACGCTGTTACGACAGTAGATGGAGATGGTACTGAGCAGGATAGAAGGATAATGGGTATGGAGGCGGCACATGACTGGGCACTCCACGGCCCATTTTTAGATAAAACTCTGATGCGTAATTATATAGCTATGAATTTTTCTGGTGAGCTTATGGATTTTGCACCAGATGTCAGATTTTGTGAGGTGATTCTGAACGGGGCGTATCAGGGAGTTTATGTGATGATGGAAACTATCAGCAGGGGTAAAGGAAGAGTGGATATAGCGCGCCCAAACTTAACGAAAAATGTTACAGGCTACATTGTAGAAATTGATAATGCTACAAGTCTTCCGGTATCTGCACTGAATAATTTTACAAAATATGTATCTGTACTTAGAAAAGATTCATTTTTTGATCTTGTTTATCCGGGAGAAGAGCAGATTACACCTGCAATCAAGGACTACATTGAAAAAGATCTTAGCAAATTTGAAAAAGCGTTATATTCTTATGATTACGATACGCTTGCTTATGGATTTAATAATTATGTCGATATTGAAGAATTTGCTGACTATTTTATTATTGCAGAAGTATTTCTTCAGCATGATACGGGGAATCTGTCTACTTATTTTTATAAAGATGTAAATGGAAAAATCAAGCCATGTGTATGGGATTTTAACAATGATCTCGGCAATATAAGTACGGACAACGAAGATGACTTTCATATACGACAGTTTGTTTCTGTACAGGCACCATGGTTCTGGATGATGATAAAAGATGAGAACTATATCAATTTAATTATTGATAGATATAGGGAATTCCGACAGGGAATATTAAGCAATGAAAATATTTTGCAGTATATACAGGATGTAACGGAATATCAGGGAGAAGCTGTGGACCGGAATTATGCTGTATGGGGATATAGCTTTAATTCCGAGAATCTCGACAGTCGAAACAAGCTTCATCCAGATGAAAGAAATCCGGAAAGCTACGAGGAGGCTGTGGGTCAGATGACGGATGAGCTGATCGGGAGGTTGGAGTGGTTGGATGAGAATATTGAGGTATTAAAACAATACTGTCATGAATCTGCCGTTAAAAAATTTAACCACTGATCAGTTTTAACGGAAAAAGATGAGCTGTTTAAGATTACAGGAGATACATATGAAAAAGTTTATTATAGCATGTACAGCAGTCATTATAGCGGTGACCTGCTGGATGTTTGTTTCTGACAGGATAGGGAGTACCCTTAGTTTTAACATGAATAAAGAGGTTAAAACGTTTACAACAGTTTCAGACAAGGAGATTCTTGTAGATACTGGGAACGGAATGGAACCATTTGAAATACGCGGTGTTGATATGGGAGTGGGAATTCCAGGTCATTTTGCCACGGATTATGCTATTGATAAGGAAACCTATCTGAGATGGTTCCGGATGATTAAGGATATGGGAGCCAACTGTGTGAGGGTGTACACCCTGTTACAGGATGATTTTTATGATGCTGTCTGGGAATTTAATCATGATAATCCCGATCCACTTTATATTATCCATGGAGTATGGATCGATGATTATGTTCTTTACTCACACAGAGATGCTTACAGCAAAGATTTTCTTAATGAGTTTCTGAGGGATTCCAGGATTCTGGTGGATATGATACATGGAAATAAGAGGTTTTCACTAGGAGAAGATCTTGGGAGCGGGAGTTATACAAAAGATATTTCTCCATGGGTGTTGGGATATATCCTAGGTGTGGAGTGGGAAGATACAACAGTTGCTTTTACGGATCATATGCAGGAGGAAAGGGATTCGTATGAGGGGAAATATATGCGCACGACAGAAGAAGCAACGCCTTTTGAAACAATGCTTGCGCAGGTAGGGGATAAAATTATAGAATACGAAACGGAAAAATATTCAAGTCAGCGTCTGATTGCTTTTTCTAACTGGCCAACAACAGATCCGCTTGAGTGGAATCAGACTGTAGAATGGTATTTTAGAAAATTTGAACAGGTGGATGTAGAGCATATAAAAACGACAGATGAGTTTCTATCAGGACAGTTTGCGTCTTACCATATCTATCCGTATTTCCCGGATTATCTCGGATTCATGGATGTTCTGGGAATGAAGATTGAAAGCAGAGAAGAATTTACAGACGAAGACGGGACGTTTAACTCATATAGGGCATATCTGACTGCAATAAACGCACATCATACCATGCCGGTTATTATCTCGGAATATGGAGTTCCTTCATCGAGAGGAAGAGCGCAGTCGGATCGAAATACAGGGCGTTCACAAGGTGGGATGAGCGAGGAGGAACAAGGAAAAGCACTAGTACAGTGCTACAAGGATATCATGGCATCAGGGTGCGCAGGATCTGTAGCGTTTACTTGGCAGGATGAATGGTTCAAGCGAACGTGGAACACTATGGCTTATACGGATTTGACAAAGACGTGTTACTGGAGTGACTATCAGACGAATGAACAGTATTTTGGTATTCTGTCTTTTGATCCGGGTGAAGTAGAGAGTGTCTGCTATGTTGACGGAGATGTTTCGGAATGGGAAGAAACAGATATAGTGATGGAGACGGATACCATGTCGCTTAGTTGCAAGTATGATGAAAAATATGTTTATTTCAGAGTTCACAAAGATGATTTTCACTTTGGAAATGAAACACTTTATGTTCCGATTGATACGACACCAAAATCAGGAAGCACAGCATGCGACGGTATAGCGCCGCTATTTGAACAAGAGGCGGATTTTGTACTGATTATTTCGGGGCGGGAGGATACCAAAATTCTTGTACAGGAAAGATATGAAGCGCTAAGAGCGATGTATTCTCAGAGAGTTTATGGTGAAGACGCATATCTAAATGTCCCTGAAAAAGATACTGGAAAATTTGTTCCGATACATCTGATGCTGCAGGTTGCAAATGATCCAAGTTTTGAAATCACCCCTGAAGGGTTTGAAAGTGCAGAAACTTTTGATACAGGAACACTTACGTATGGAAATGGGAATCCGGATTCGGCGGATTTCAACTCATTATCTGATTTTATTGTAAATGGGGATGAGATTGAGATCAGATTACCATGGTCTTTGTTGAACTTCTATAATCCTTCGGAGATGGTGATCCATGATGATTACTATGAAAATTATGGAATAGAAGGAATAGAAATTTCAGAGATGTATGCCGGTGTAGGGACAGATGCAAATGTGCAGTTTCCTATTAAAATGGGAACGGTTGAATTGAAAGGATGGGGCACAAATCCCACATGGCATGAACGATTAAAACAAGGATATTACGATCTGCAGGAATTGTGGAAGGATAAGGATTAAATCCTAAAGGGTGGTTAATATATGAAAGGGCGATAGTTTTCATGGTATTTCAAGTAAATTTGTTAATTTATTTATATATGGCCATATGTATATGTCTTTTATTGTTTAATTTGGTTTATTTCGCCAGAGACTTTTTTAAGAGAAAAAGAGATCCTGAAATGGTAAGAAAGTATATGAACAAACTTTGTGAAATGCTTGAAACATCAGGAGTCGAAAAGATATCCCAAAAAGAAGAAAAATTCTGGACTAGAAAATTGAGCAAAAGCTCTGGACTTATTTTATTCCAACAGGCAGTAGAAGAACTGGAAGCGAAGGGAAAACAGGAAGATATAGAAAAATGGGTCAGAAATAACAGAGATCTGTTCTATAAGCTCAGTAGTGCTTATATGAAAAAAAGAGGCATGGAGAAAGCACTTATGGCATACATCATAGAGCAGCATCATCTGTGTGGTCCGGGAGCCAGAGACCCGTTTGCACTTCAGATGGAATGGCTTGTATCGGATCATTCTATCTACTGCCGCGAAAATGCACTCTATGCCTTGTATGCTGGCGGACAGCCTGAACACGTGATAAAAGCATATCATATTTTGACTAGAATGCGGATAGAACACAGCTCAAAAATGGTAACAGATGGCTTGCTTTCTTTTCAAGGAGACAGGGAATTGCTGGCTGAAGAATTATGGAAAAACTGGACTCATTATTCAACATATTACAAAATATGTTTTGTAAACTTTTTCCGAATGATATCCGGAAACTTTACCGAACGACTACTTATTGTTCTTAAAGATGAAGAAAATGACAGAGAGCTTCGACTGGCAGTAATTCGTTATTTTCGAAAGTATAAGTATGACAAGGCGTGGGAATATCTGTGCTGTCTGGTTGAGGAGTGGCGTGAATCAGATTGGGAATATGCTGCGCTTAGTGCACTGGCCCTTGAATCGTATCCAGGGAAAAGGACTATAGACGCGTTGAAAAAAGGCTGTGAAAGTCGAAACTGGTATATTCGCTATAATAGTGCTCAGTCTCTTGGAAAATTAATTGATCACGAACAAAAAGGAAAGCTCATACAGAACGAAAAAGATATATATGCAAAAGAAATGATGGCATATAAATTTATGGGAACGGAGGAAAGTACAGATGATGGATGCGATTAAACTATTTTTGTTTTTTGTTGACGTTTTTTTTGTTATTTATTTGATTGGTTATAGCACTTTCCTTTTTTTGTCAGTTGTTGTAGGAGCATCGGAACTTTACGAGAAACGAATGGACGAAAAGATGAAAGGAACACTCCGTCATGATTTTTATATTCCCATCAGTATAATTGTTCCTGCACACAACGAAGAAATGACAGTTGTAGATACGGTTTTTTCACTTTTGGAACAGGATTATAAACTTTATGAAATTATCGTTGTAGATGATGGATCAACAGATCGAACAGTAGAATATCTGGTGGATTCTTTCCACATGAAAAGAATAAATAGGCCCATCAGAAAAAGAGTTCACTGCAAGAAGGAGCAGGCAATTTATGAAACAGTCTATAATGGGATTTCCATTACTTTGGTTCAAAAAGAAAATGGAGGTAAGGCAGACAGCCTGAATATGGGAATTAATATATCAAATTATCCATATTTTATTTGTATGGATGCGGATTCGATGTTGCAACGTAATTCTCTTTATGAAATCGCAAAACCGATACTGGAAGATGATAAAGTAGTAGCCTGTGGCGGGCAGATTGCTGTATCTAATGGTATCCGATTAGTAAAAGGCGAAGTAAGTGACTATAGTATGCCTAAAAAGTTGATCGTAGCAATGCAGGTGCTTGAATATGAGCGTTCGTTTCTTGCTTCCAGAATCTTTATGAACCGCTATAACGGAAACCTGATTATATCAGGGGCATTTGGCATATTTAAAAAAGAAACAGTTCTTCTTGCAGGTGGATATGACGATTCCACAATGGGAGAGGATATGGAACTTGTTGTGAAGCTTCATGTTTTCTGCAGATCAAATCATATTGATTATTCTATACAGTATGCGCCAGACGCAATCTGCTGGAGCCAGGTACCGAGAAATCTCAAAGATTTGATAAAACAAAGGAGACGATGGCATATCGGGCTTTTTGAAAGTCTGACAAAGTATAAAAATGCAGTAGGGAAAAAAGAGTACGGACTTTTAGGGGCGGTTTCGTTTCTATATTTTTGGATTTATGAACTGCTTTCGCCGTATATTGAAGTCTTTGGAATACTGACGATTATCCTTTCATATGTGGTAAATCTGGTTAACGAACCTTTTATGATATTGTTTTTTTTGGTATATGCAGCATTTGGGTGCATTCTTACGCTTATATCATTTTTCAGTCGACTGTATATGAGAAAAATGCGCATATCATGGAAGGATGTGTTGAAAGCTATACTTTTAAGTGGATTTGAACTGATAGGACTGCGATTTATTCTTATGATTGTGAGGATGAACGCGCTGATCGGGTATCGGAAATACAAAGATACATGGGGAACTCTTGAAAGAAAGAAGCTTAATAGAGAATAGTATGATATCGGTGGAGAAGGTTATATGAAAGATGGAAATGAAGGACACGGTATGAACAAGAAATACGAGAAATTTAAACTGGCAGTAGGAACAACTTTTGCGTTTTTTATTTTGGTGGCAGTAATGGGTATTGCTTTCGTTCAGAACCGTTATGCTGATGAAAATATACTTGAAGATGAACTATTGGAAATTCAAGGAGATGAAAAATTTCATTATGTAGAAACCGGTATAACATATTGGCAGTATAAGGATACGGAAGGAGAACCGTCGATTGATAGCAACGGAAAACGCTGGAACGAAGCTGGATATCTGACAGAAGACTGGAAAGAGGCCAAGGGAAGTTTTGGGAGTTATTATGGAGAACTGAATGATCGTGTGGGAGGAAAATATCCCTCGAATCTGCTGAACTATTATTCTGCTAAAAAGAAGGCTTTGCCAGTATATTATTTTAGAACAGAATTTGAGGTGGACGATGCCAGAGAGATATTTCAGCTTTCAGGAGAAATACAGTTTGATGATTCTGTAATCATATATCTGAATGGAAAAGAAATATACAAAGATAATGAACCGACAGAAGGTTATGACCCAGGAACCGGGTATGGAGCGAAAGAGGGAGTAGAAACATCTTGGAACAGGGTTTTTTCAGTAGAAAATACTACTGCACTAAAAAACGGAACAAACTGCATTGCAGTTGAGGTTCATCAGATACATGAAGACAGCTCTGATGTCTATTTTGACTTTAAGGAGTTTAAAGGAACGCCGGAATGGAATGAAGTGGAAATACTGGATGCCGATGGTCTTATCCTTCAGCCGGGTGATACAAACAACCAGATGCTGGTTAATTGGCTTACGCCTCAAAAAGGAGGTTATAATGTACAATACTGTAGAAAAGTAGATGACTTCTACAATTATACAGAGTTGGAAATGGAACGAGTTGAGATAGAAGGGCAGTATTGTTATAAGGCAAGATTATCGAATCTTCGAGCTGGTGAAACTTACAGCTATCGATTATGTAACAGAAAAAATGGTGCACATTCAGAAGTTTTTAATTTTACGACTGCAAAACAGGGAGAGGGAGTAAAGTTTTTATTTGTCGGAGATCCTCAGATTGGTGCCGGCGAAAGCGTACAGCAGGATGGAGAAGCGTGGAAGAGGACGCTGGAGGTGGGAAAGCACATTCTGCCGAATGCAGAATTTCTGATATCGGCAGGCGACCAAAGTGACAGTTCGAAAACGGATATAGCAATAGAAGAATACTATGAATTTAGAAGTCCGGATGAACTGAAAAATATACCAGTGGCGGTAAACAAAGGGAATCATGACACCGTAAAGGAGATTTATGAAGAGCAGTTTATGCCTCCAGGTGTATGGGATGATGCGAACTACTATTTTGCCCGTGACGGAGTTCTGTTTTTCGCATTGAATTCAAACAGCGGCAGTTACGCAACTCAGATAGAATATTTAAAAAAGGCGATTCAAAATACAAATCCGGAATGGATTATTGTTACTATGCATTATTCAATGTTTAGCGCAGGACCGCATTCAGATGAGGAAAAAATACTGAATCTCCGAAAAGTGTATAACGAGGCATTTTCTGAATTGGACGTAGACCTTGTATTGTCCGGTCATGATCATCTGTATGCGAGAACATACCTAATGAAAGGAATGAAGTCCACCGGAAATGCGTCCGGACTAAAAAAACAGGGGGAAACGCTATATCTGTCCGGAACATCTTCTACTGGAAGCAAGTTTTATGAGAAGGAGAGTGGAAAAAAAGGCTATATTGCCTTTTATGATGGAGAAACAGAAAAAACACCTCTGATTTCTGCTATTACAATACAGGGAAAGACACTTACAATCAAAACTGTGCGTACCACGGATATGAGTGTTTTTGATGAAATTACTATTAGAAAATAATTTTTTGTTCTGGAAGTGAAATGTTATAAATTGGATTGCACCAAATCGCTGCGCAATGGCCTGCCAAGGCTATGGCGCAGATTTTTATCACAGGAAATACAGGAATTGATGCTTTGCACTATACGGTGAGAAATGATTTTTATCATCCGGAGATAGAATGGGCAAAAGGCAGCAGACTGATTGCTGTGACAGCACACAAAAGGGAGAATCTGGGAGAACCCATGCGTGATATGTTCCGGGCTATACGCAGGATCGTGGAGGAATTTACAGATGTGAAGGTTATTTATCCTGTACATTTGAATCCGCAGGTCAGAAAAATTGCAGATGAGGAATTCGGTGGATGTGAGATAATACATCTGATCGAACCGTTAGATGTGGTAGAATTCCATAATCTGATGAAAGCCAGTTATCTGATCATGACAGACAGTGGCGGAATCCAGGAAGAAGCTCCTGCACTGGGAAAACCTGTACTGGTCATGAGAGATACAACAGAACGTCCGGAAGGTGTGGAAGCCGGAACCTTAAAGCTTGCAGGCACGAAGATGGAGGATATTTACAGAGAATGCAGGAGGCTTCTTACAGAGCCGGAGATTTACAGAAGGATGAGTGAGGCCAGAAATAAAGAATTGCCCCATGACTGAAACAGAGAAAAAAGCTGTTGGCAGATATCTGGACTGGCATACCGGGATTTTGCTGGAAACAGATGGGAAAATGGGAATCTACAGGAAAGAGAGTGGGAAACTTATTTATAAAGAAAAGGCTGATTCCGAAGACGGGTATCTTGGTATGTATCTTTTTCTTATGGGAAAATATCCGCTATATACAGGCGAAGCAGGATGGATATGCATGGAATGTGAGAAACTGTATGGATTATATGAAAGAAAAATAAAAACAGGATTTATACTGTGTGCATGATTTTGCGCGGAATGAATAAACTAATAATAAAGAATAAAAGAGGTACTGCTAAACAGCGGTGCCTCTTTTCGACATAAGAATGATTACCGGAGTAAGCAGAATGATCATATTATCCAGGAGGGCAGATTTATGTGGGGATTTATAGTGGCATTGATTTCAGGGGCACTGATGAGTATTCAGGGTGTTTTTAACACGGAGGTGACAAAGCAGACCAGTCTCTGGGTATCAACCGGCTGGGTGCAGCTGTCAGCTTTTGTAGTCTGTGTTCTGGCCTGGCTTTTCACAGGACGGGAAAGTGTAGCTGCACTCTGGCAAGTGGACAATAAATATACACTCCTTGGTGGTGTGATCGGAGCGTTTATTACAATTACAGTAATCCAGAGTATGGGAGCACTTGGACCGGCAAAGGCAGCAATGCTGATCGTTATTTCGCAGCTGGCAGTTGCTTATGTAATTGAATTATTTGGATTGTTTGGGGTAGATAAAGAACCCTTTGAATGGCGCAAAATCCTAGGATTGCTGATCGCGATTTCCGGAATTGTTATATTTAAGTGGCAAAAATAAGAGTTTACTATTGTAAAATCATTAAGATTTCGTTACAATAAGGGTGGCATTATGGACAGGGGGACTCTTACTCTGAGAAATAAGAGGAGGACCCTTATGACAAAAATAAAAAACAGGTGTTGTTATACTGTGACACTGATATTATGTGGAACTTTGTTTCTTACAGGACTGACAGGATGTAAGAGCACAGAGGCACAGTTTCTGATAGATGGATTGCAGGAAGCAAAGGCAGAGGTGGATGCGGAGTCATCAGAAGAGAAAACATCAGGACAGAAGTCGAAGAAAGATACAGATGACCGACAGAATGATGATGGCAGTTCTGCAGAGTCCCGGAAAAAACAGGCAGAATCAGATGGTTCAGATGCAGGTAATGGGACGGAGATAAATTCAGCCGGGGAAACACAGCCAGAGATGATCTATGTTGATGTCTGCGGAGCAGTTGCGAATCCGGGAGTTTTTCAGCTGGCAGCCGGGAGCCGGGTGTTTCAGGCGATTGAGGCGGCGGGAGGATATCTTCCCGAGGCAGCTCTAACCTGTGTAAACCGTGCTGGAGTTCTGACAGATGGACAGCAGCTTTATATTCTCACACAGGAAGAGATGGAGCGGCAGGGGCTGGATCCTGCAGAGATGGCCGGAGCATCAGATGGACAGATGAATGGAAGTGCCGGGACAGGACAGAATACAGGGATGACCGCTCAGGTTCAGCAGGATAACAGGATCAACATAAATACAGCAGATGAAGCTCAGCTTACTACGCTGACGGGGATCGGTGCAACACGTGCGCAGGCGATCATTGCCTACAGAGAAGAGAACGGGCCATTTGCTGCGATAGAGGATATTATGAATGTACAGGGTATCAAAGAAGGTACTTTTGCAAAGATAAAAGATGAGATAGTAGTAGGATAAGGAGAACCGAATGAGCAGGAAAGTTTTGGTAGTAGATGATGAGAAACTGATCGTAAAAGGAATCCGTTTTAGTCTGGAACAGGATGGTATGGAGGTAGACTGCGCTTATGATGGAGAAGAGGCAGTAGAGAAAGCAAAAGATAAAAAATATGATATTATCCTTCTGGATCTGATGCTGCCGAAGATGGACGGGCTGGAAGTATGCCAGCAGATCCGCGAATTTTCCAATGTGCCGATCGTGATGCTGACAGCTAAGGGCGAGGATATGGATAAGATCCTTGGTCTTGAATATGGTGCGGATGATTATATCACCAAACCGTTCAATATCCTGGAAGTTAAGGCACGTATCAAAGCGATCATGCGCCGTGCGGGAAGCGACCACGAGGAGAAAGAAAAGGCAAAGAGCATTCAGGTGGGCGATCTTCGTATGGACTGTGAAGGCAGACGTGTATTTATTGCAGGTAAAGAGATTAATCTGACAGCAAAGGAATTTGATGTACTGGAGCTTCTGGTATTTAATCCAAATAAAGTATACAGTCGTGAGAACCTGCTGAACATTGTATGGGGATATGAGTATCCGGGTGATGTACGTACTGTGGATGTACATATCCGCCGTCTCCGTGAGAAAATTGAAACCAATCCAAGTGAACCGAAATATGTACACACCAAATGGGGTGTCGGATATTATTTCCAGGCTCAATAAAAAGAACGTGTGAAACAGACAGATCGCATTTTATGAAACAAAGATCATAAAATGCGGTCTGTTTTTTTGTGCAGATAAAAAGCATTCTGCTATTTTCTGTTTTTTATTTTATCTGTAATTATGATGTATCCATGTACAAGAAGATCAGTCACGATCAGTGCTGCCACTGACAATATCAGGCATTCTTTTACCCCAAATTCGTAAAAAGCAGCAAAACCGGCAAGTGTCCAGTAAACTCCGATATGTACGGCATACATCTTTGAAATCTGTTTTGAGTAATAACACAGTTTATTATATCCGAATTTCCATTTTTCCATCATTGGCATGATACGAAATGCAGCTGCAAACACAAATATGATACTGCAGAAACTTCCGAGTACCTTTGCAAGCCCCGGGATTCTGTATTGTTCGATCATATAATTAAAGAATCCCTCAATGCCCGGATGTAGTACAATGCAGCATATAAACCATACCGCCGCAGTAATCCCACATATGATCCCGCTTTCTTTATAAAAGTTTCCTTTTTCATCTTCAGGGATTCTTCTGAGCACTTTTCCAAAAACATATCCAAGAAATACATAACTCAAATATGGGAAGAAGCAGAAGCTGGTTTCACCTTTTCCACCGAAAGTCATATCCAGGATCCAGTTAATTGCCGGATCATCAGAAACCAGCAACTTTGTAAATGGTGATATGATTCCGACTATTACAGCACTTATGACATATCCCCTTAAGCTTACATTTAATTTCCTGTAGACCGCAAGCACCAGATAGCACATACCGGCTATAAAGAATATATTTACGAATGTAAGCATGGAATAAAGATTTGCGTCATATAATTCTCTGCTGCCTGCAGCTTCAACTGTAATGGAATTTCTTATATTAAAACTGATTGTCATTACAGCTGCATAGCATAAATTGCTTAATCCCTGATAGGATAACAGCTTTATGCCGTTTTTAACCATATCTTTGGGCTGGGAATGGCGTGTGAAAGCACTTCCGAATCCCATGGTAAACAGATACAGGCAGGCACCTGTCGGCATGAAGAGCGCAAACAGAATCTTATGTACATTTGATTCGGCTGCTGCGACACCACCTATTGTCTGAAATGAATGTATAAATACTATCATGATCAACAGGAAACCCTTTACCAGATCAAGTTCCCTCTGACGTCCTGTATTCACTTCTTTTTCTTTCAAAGAAAACATACTTACCTCCTCCTTTATCCGGATATTTTCAGTGAGAACGGAACACTTATCTTTTGTCACTGATATCATATGGACAGTGTAGCACAGGCAGAATTATAGCACAATCATAATATTCCTGACATTGTACACACACCACGTACATTACTGTTTACTCCGTTCTCAGTAACGTAGCCAAAATTCATTCCAAATTGTCTGCTGCAATGGAATTTTGGCTTGTATGTCTCGGGATAGTGGTGCGTAAACAGTAACAATTATTCAGTTTGATTCAGTTTAGTTTGGTTTACATCTGAGATGGTTTAGTATTGAACAAAGCTGATAAAAATTAGACAAACAAAACAAACATCTATAGAGGAAAATAATAAAAAATTAGAAAATTTCTATAAATGCGCTTGTGAAAATGACGAAAAAGGCATATAATTAACGTTACAATATGTAAAGAGTGCAATAAAAAGAGAAAAAACAGGTATAAGGAGGGTGCGAAATGCTAGATCAGTCATTTTATCAGAAAGCGGATGAGATTATTGCTTTCTATGGTAAAAAGCCGGCATCACTGATTCCGATCATGCAGGATATTCAGGGGGTGTACAGATATCTCCCGGAAGAATTGCTTACATATGTTGCGGAGCAGATCGGTGTGACAGAAGCGAAAGCGTTCAGTGTTGCCACATTTTATGAGAATTTCTCATTTGATGCGAAAGGTAAATATGTGATCAAGGTCTGTGACGGAACAGCCTGTCATGTAAGAAAATCAATACCGGTTCTGGAGGAACTTTATAAGAAACTGGGGCTGTCAAAGACAAAGAAGACGACAGACGATATGATGTTTACTGTGGAAACAGTTTCCTGTCTTGGTGCCTGCGGACTTGCACCGACTATGATGGTCAATGAAGAGGTATATCCGAGAATGACTCCGGAGAAGGCAGATGAGCTGATTGATAAACTGAGAGGGGGCGAACAGGGATGATCCAGAATAAGGAAGTATTGGAGCAGATCAGAGAAGAAGCTGTGAAAGAACTTAATTCTTATGACTGTCGTATTCTTGTCTGTTCAGGTACCGGATGTGTGGCCACCGGTTCTCAGAAAATCTATGAGAAATTCATGGAGATTGCCAAAGATGCTCCGGGAGTTACCATTGAGTTTGGACCTCATGACAAAGATGCACATGTAGGTGTAAAGAAAACAGGATGTCAGGGTGTCTGTGAGCTTGGACCACTTGTTCGTATCCAGAAAGGCGACGATGTGATCCAGTATACGAAGGTTCAGATCGAAGACTGCCAGGAGATTTTTGAGAAGAGTGTTCAGGGTAATGAGACTATCGAGAGACTGCTTTATCAGAAAGGCGGTAAAGTAAGCCGCGGACCGGAAGATATTCCGTTTATCGCGAAACAGACCCGTATTGTTTTGAAGAACTGTGGTAAGTTTGATGCAGAATCTCTGAATGAGTACATAGCAAGCGGCGGTTTCCAGGCTCTGGAGAAAGCAATGTTTGAGATGGATCCGGATCTGGTTATTGATCAGGTTGATAAATCCGGTATCCGCGGACGTGGTGGCGGCGGCTTCCCGGCAGGTAAGAAATGGATTCAGGTAGCACGCCAGGCTGATCCTGTTCATTATGTGGTTTGTAACGGTGATGAGGGTGACCCGGGAGCATTTATGGATGGTTCTGTAATGGAAGGTGATCCTTACCGTCTGATCGAGGGTATGATGCTTGCAGCTTACGCAGTAAGAGCACAGCATGGTTATATTTATGTACGTGCGGAGTATCCTCAGTCTGTAGCACGACTGAAACACGCTATCGCAGTTCTGGAAGAAGTGGGACTGTTAGGTGATGACATCCTTGGAACAGGATTCTCCTTCCATATGCATATCAACCGTGGTGCAGGTGCTTTCGTATGTGGTGAGGGTTCTGCCCTGACTGCATCTATCGAAGGAAGCAGAGGTATGCCTCGTGTAAAACCGCCACGTACGGTTGAGCAGGGATTATGGGCAAAACCTACTGTTCTGAATAACGTAGAAACTTATGCAAATATTCCGGAGATCATTCTCAAAGGTGCAGATTGGTACAGAAGTATCGGTACAGAGGGATCACCTGGAACAAAAACCTTCTCACTGACAGGTTCTATTGAGAATACAGGTCTGATCGAGGTCCCGATGGGAACAACCTTAAGAGAAATCATTTTTGATATCGGCGGAGGACTGAAATCCGGTGCTGCGTTTAAGGCTGTTCAGATCGGTGGACCATCCGGTGGATGTCTGACAGAAGAACATTTGGATATACCTCTTGATTTCGACTCTGTTAAGAAATATGGTGCGATCGTTGGTTCCGGTGGTCTGGTAGTTATGGATGAACATACCTGTATGGTAGAGGTTGCACGTTTCTTTATGGGCTTCACCCAGAGAGAATCCTGCGGTAAATGTGGTCCCTGCCGTATCGGCACCAAGCGTATGCTTGAAATCCTTGAGAGGATCGTAGACGGAAAGGGTGAAGTAGAGGATCTGGATAAACTGGAGCATCTTGGAAACTTTATCAAGGACCGTTCACTCTGCGGACTTGGAAAGAGTGCACCGCTTCCTGTACTTTCCACATTAAGAAACTTCAGAGATGAATATGTAGAGCATATTGTTGATAAAAAGTGCGCGGCTCATGT
The DNA here is from genome assembly GCF_020553185.1 of Blautia sp. MSK18_10. NCBI lineage: Bacteria > Bacillati > Bacillota > Clostridia > Lachnospirales > Lachnospiraceae > Blautia > Blautia sp. MSK18_10. The sequence continues at coordinate 25,689 of NZ_JAJCGT010000039.1, forward strand.
ATGTAAGGCAATGCGTTCTTATGTGATCGATCCTGAGAAATGTAAAGGATGTACCAAGTGTGCGAGAAACTGTCCGGTTGGTGCGATCACAGGCAATAAGAAAGAGCCTCACAGCATTGATACCTCCAAGTGTATTAAGTGCGGAACATGTCTGGAAAATTGTGTATTCGGCGCAATTTCTGTGAATTAAGGAGGGTGAAAAGATGATTCATTTGACAATAGATGGAATTCCTGTAGAAGTGGAAAAAGGTACGACCATTCTGCAGGCTGCCAGACAGATCGGAGTGGAGATTCCTACACTCTGCTATCTGGAAGATGTATTGCCGGATGGTTCCTGTCGTTTGTGCGTGGTAGAAGTAACAAACAATGGAAGAACCAAATTTGATACGGCATGTACACTTCGCTGCTCAGAGGGTGATGAAGTACAGACAATGTCAGAGAAGGTAGTTGCATATCGTAAAGATACCCTTGACCTCCTTCTTTCTGATCATCGTGTACATTGCTTCTCCTGTGAGGCAAACGGTGACTGTAAATTACAGGACTACTGTTTTGAATATGGTGTGACTGAGACAAGCTATCCCGGTGAAATGAAGGATATGCCGATAGATGATACCAATAAATTCTTTACCTATGATCCAAGCCTGTGTATTCTCTGCCATCGCTGCGTGAATACATGTAAGGAGATTGTGGGAAGAGGTGCCATCGACACTATGGATCGTGGTTTCCAGTCAGTGATCGGTGCACATTACAAACATAAATGGAACGAAGGTATCTGTGAATCCTGCGGTAACTGTGTACAGGCCTGTCCGACAGGTGCACTGACCATGAAGCGCAGAAAGAAATACCGTCCGTACCAGATTGACAAGAAGGTTCTGACTACCTGTCCTCACTGTGCAACAGGCTGCCAGTATTATCTCCTTGTAAAAGACGGAAAGATCGTAGATACAGAAGCTGTAAACGGACCATCCAACAAAGGATTGCTCTGTGTTAAGGGTCGCAGCGGATGTTTCGATTTCGTACAGTCACCGGAGCGTATTAAATATCCGCTGATCAAGAATAAAGAGACAGGTGAATTCGAACGTGCAACATGGGATGAGGCCCTGGATCTTGTTGCTTCCAAATTTATGGAGATCAGGAAACAGTACGGCTCTGATTCCCTTGCAGGTTTTGCATGCTCCAGATCACCTAATGAAGATATTTACATGGTACAGAAGATGGTTCGCTGCTGCTTCGGCACCAACAATACAGACAACTGTGCACGTGTATGTCATTCCGCATCTGTAGCAGGTCTTGCGATGACTCTTGGCTCAGGTGCCATGACAAACCCAATTGAGGATATCACAAAGAATGCAGATCTGATCATGCTGGTTGGTTCCAACCCTGAGGAAGCACATCCTGTAGTCGGCATGCAGATCCGTCAGGCTATCAAGAGAGGCTGTAAGCTGATCGTAGTTGATCCTCGTGATATCGGTCTGGCTAAGAAAGCAGATATCCATCTGAAACTGAAACCTGGTACAAATGTTGCTTTTGCAAACGGCATCATGAATGTGATCCTTTCTGAAGGTCTTCAGGATGACAAGTTCATTGCAGAGCGTACCGAAGGTTTTGAAGAATTAAAGGAAATCGTAAAAGATTACACACCTGAGAAGGTAGCTGAAATCTGCCACATTGACGCAGACGATCTGAGAAAAGCAGCGATCATGTATGCAAAAGCTGACCGCGCTCCAATCATCTACTGTCTTGGTGTAACCGAACATTCCACAGGTACAGAGGGCGTTATGTCCATGTCCAATATGGCAATGATGGTTGGTAAGCTTGGACGTGAAGGCTGTGGTGTTAACCCGCTTCGTGGACAGAATAACGTACAGGGTGCCTGCGATATGGGTGCTCAGCCGAATGTGTATCCCGGATATCAGAAGGTTACTGATCCTGCAGTTCGTGAGAAATTCGAGAAAGCATGGGGTGTAAAACTTGATCCGAATATAGGAACTCATGCAACTGATGTATTCCCGAAAGCAATCACAGGCGAGATCAAAGGTCTGTATATCTATGGTGAGGACCCGGTAGTTACTGATCCGGATACCACACACATTATCAAAGCATTAAAGAGTCTTGATTTCTTTGTACTTCAGGAACTTTTCATGACAGAGACAGCTCAGTATGCAGATGTTATCCTTCCTGGTGTAAGCTATGCAGAGAAAGAGGGTACATTTACCAATACAGAGCGCCGCGTACAGAGAGTCCGCAAGGCTGTCACAGTACCTGGAGAGATGAGACTGGATACAGATATTATTATTGATCTGATGAACCGCATGGGATATCCGCAGCCACATCTGACTTCTGCTCAGATCATGGATGAGATCGCATCCCTGACACCGAGCTTCGCAGGTATCAGCCATGAACGTCTTGACAGTGAAGAAGTTCATGGACAGGGACTTCAGTGGCCATGTACCTCCAAGGATCATCCGGGAACACCGATCATGCATGTTGGTAAATTCTCCCGCGGTCTTGGCTGGTTCTATCCTGCAAAATATGTACCGTCAGCAGAGCTTCCGGATGAGGAATATCCAATCATCCTCATGACAGGACGTATTCTGTATCATTACACAACAAGAGCCATGACAGGAAAGACACCTGAGCTTATGGAGATCGAAGGTAAGTCATTTATCGAAATGAACATCGTAGATGCCGATAAGCTGGGTATCAAAAACGGTGATAAAGTCAGAGTTTCTTCCAGACGAGGATCCATTGAATCTACCGCTCGTGTAGGTACAAAGACCTCACCGGGTGAGAGCTGGATGCCATTCCACTTCCCGGATGGAAATGCAAACTGGCTGACCAACGCCGCACTTGACAAATACGCAAGAATTCCTGAATATAAGGTATGCGCAATTAAGATTGAGAAAGCATAAAACAATATCGGAGACAAAGTTCCGGATCTGATATCGTAAATATTATATGGGGCTGTCGCACATGGATCTGCTGTCCTTGCGGCAGCTCCATATTCCTTTATGGAAAGGCAAAAATAATCATTTGGCAGTACATCATTCTGTGAAAATACGGAACGGTTACAGATAATTTTTTGTGAAAAATATAGTGTTACATAATAAGGAGTACGAGGCATGCAGAGATTTCAGTCAATCCTTCAGTTTAAAAAAGTCAGTTGTAAAAATTGTTACAAATGTGTCCGGAACTGCCCGGTCAAGGCGATACGTGTTCATGATCATCAGGCCAGGATCATAGAAAGTCAGTGTATTTACTGTGAGAAGTGTATCCTTGTCTGCCCGCAGGATGCCAAGGAAGAGCAGAATATGATTCCTGCAATCTGCAATGCAATGGAGAATAAGACGCAGGTTATAGCCTCTCTTCATCCAGCATATCTGGCACGTTTTGGGGTAACCGGTATCAATGGAATAAGGGAAGCGATGAAGAAGCTGGGATTTGCAGATGCAGCGGATGCAGCAGAAGGTGCAAGCCTGATGATTTCGCAGTACAGAGCACTTTTTGCGGAACAGAAAGAGCCGGGAATAATGATCTCTTCTGCCTGCCCTGTAATCGTACAGCTTGTCAAGAAACACTATCCGCATCTTCTGGGAAATCTGGTACAGTCTGCCTCTATGATGCAGTTTCATGCCAGTTATCTGAAAAAAAAATATCCGAAGGCAGAGATTGTCTATGTAAGTCCCTGTATTTCAGCTATGTCAGAGTTGAGAGACTCAGGAAATGAAGTGGATTATGTGATCACATTGGAAGAGCTGGTGCAATGGATGAAAAAAGAAGGGATTTCCATAACTGAGAAAGAACCTGAGCAGATTGCCTACCGTTCCAGAGAAATCGCCATTGCGGATGGTTTAACAGACCTGCTTGGGGCTGTAAAGGGAATCCGCAGGCTTTCTGTAAGTGGGATGGAGCAGTGCAGGGAGGTTCTGGAAGAACTTCATCCGGAGGATTTTGAAAATTGCTTTCTTGAGATGTATGCATGCAGCGGCGGCTGTGTGGCAGGTCCTTCTTTCCAGATGAAGAAGGGACATTATCTGGCAGATGTTCTGGCAGTGAAGAATGCAGCCTTTGGAAAAGATTTTCACAGAGAGCAGGGAGACTATGAACTTCCGGGATTTGAATTGAGAAAGAATTTCGGTTACTGTCCTGCACAGGAACAGGAAGAGGTCTCAGAGGAAGAAATCAGGGATGCTCTGGCGGAAATGGGAAAATTTTCTCCAAAGGATGAATTAAACTGCGGTGCCTGCGGGTACAACACATGCAGGGAAAAGGCAATTGCCATTATCCAGAATAAGGCTGAGGTTGCCATGTGTATTCCATATATGCGGGCAAAACAGGAAAGTTACTCCAATAAAGTCTTTAATGCCATGCCCGGACTTCTGGTAACTGTGGATTATAATCTGAAGATCATTCAGATGAATGAGGCGGCGTCCAAATTGTTCAATATGCCGAAAAAGCGGCGCCTGATCGGGAAACCGGTATCGGAGATCATGGATGATTACAGTCTGGCGAGTATACTGGCTTTTGAACGGAATCTGATGCAGGATGAGATTTATCTGGAGGATCAGAAATGTTATCTGGATCGCGTAATGACGAATGATAAAGAAAATAAAATGATTCTCTGCATTATGAAGGATATTACAAAGGAGCGGAAGCATAAAGATCAGATTCATAATGCCCAGATTGAAGCTGCGCGTATGGCAGATAAGCTGGTAGAAGAACAGCTGAAGATCGTGCAGCAGATCGCCGGACTTCTTGGAGAAACTGCTGCAGACACCAAAGTGGCAGTAGAAAAACTGAAAAATACCATACTTCTGGAGAGTGAAGAAGAGAATGAAAAGAAATAAGCATCATGGACTGAATGTGGAATTTGACGGCTTATGCATGGATTTTGGTCATGTGAGCCTGAATAAAAAGAAAGAATTTCTCTGTGGGGACTGCTATAAGATTGAAGAAAATGATAAAGACCATGTTCTGGTGCTTTCTGACGGACTTGGGAGCGGAGTAAAGGCGAATATCCTTTCCACGCTGACTGCAACCATGCTCAGTACCATGATCATTAATCAGGTGGAACTGGATGAGGCAGTGCGTGCAGTGGCAAAAACGCTTCCTGTGTGCAGTGTGAGAAATCTGGCATATGCCACTTTTACAGTGCTGAATTTTCAGGGGAAACAGGTAAGTCTTTATCAGTTTGATAATCCGGATGCAATTCTGATCCGGGATGGCAGACTCTTTGATTATCCGGTGGAGACAAGTATGATCGAAGAAAAGGAAATCCATAAAAGCTGTTTTGAGCTGAAAGATGAGGATATGCTGATCGTTATGTCCGACGGTGTCACCAATGCAGGAATGGGAAAAACTACCAACGGCGGCTGGGGAAGAGATGATGTAATGGCTTTCTGCAGGGCAAAGTACCATAAAGGGATGAGCGCACAGGAGATGGCAGGCTATCTGGCAGAGGCCAGCCTGGATCTGAATCTGAATGAAACGGATGATGATATTACAGCCATTGTCCTGCGGATGCGGCATAAACAGGTGGTAAACCTTATGATCGGCCCGCCAAGTAAGGAGGAACATGATGAGCGATATCTGAAGTCCTTTTTCGATTCAGAGGGATATCATGTAATCTGTGGCGGAACTACTGCACAGTGTGCTGCCAGGTATCTGGATAAAGAGCTGATCTCTCTTAGTGAAACTGCCTGCGGAGACGTTCCTGCCTATTATAAGCTGGAAGGTACAGAGCTGGTGACAGAGGGATTTCTTACGATTGAGCATTTGCTTGAATATTGTGAAGAATGGATGGAGGACAGGCTGTCCTTTAACAGGCTGAAACGAAAAAAAGATGCGGCAGCATTGCTTGGTGTGATGCTGTTTGAGCAGGCAACGGATATTAATTTCTACTTCGGTGGTGCTGTCAATAAGAGTAACGTGGAACTGGGAATCACAGAAAAAAGGAAAGAACAGGTAGCAGAAGAACTTGTGGAGCATCTGCAGAATGCAGGAAAGAATGTGAATATTGCATTCTGGGCGATCTGAGAAAACAGAAAAAACAGCAGTACATGGTTTTATAAAGAGATATCAGGGTTACTGTTCACTGGTAATATCCCGCGAGGTGTTTTTTGTGAGCGAAGGTCACAGAAAACCCGAGACATACCGCGCGAATTTATGCGATTAGCATAAATTCTGTGCATCGCGAAGCGTGTTGCTGTGAACGGAGTGAACAGTAACACATCAGGAAGGATGAGACAGAAAATGGCGAAGATATTATGTGTATGCATCAGTAAGGAACGCAAGACCTGCTCGCAGAACATTCATGAATGCGAAGCTGATCTGCAGGGACTTGTGGGAGATGTGCATTATGGAATGGGCGGAAGAAAGCAGGTCAGTCTTCTTCCTTATGAGAAGGTAAAAGAATATTTCGAACAGTCCGAAGAAGAATTCAGATATGGCAGATTTGGAGAAAATCTCCTTGTGGAAGGGATTGACTGGAACAGTATTGCGGAGGGGAACAGATTTCGTTGTGGAGATGTACTTCTGGAAGCAGTCAGGATCGGTGCGGGCGGTCCTGCATCAGATGCCTATAAGGGAGAAAAGGTATGCACGCCCATGGAGCCTTGGTTTGTATTCTGTCAGATTCTGGAGGCAGGGAGGCTGAGAGAAGGAGAAATCATTCTCCAACAGAGATGAAAAATATGTAATTCTTCAGCAGTGGGCTGAATATTATGATGTTATAGCAATTTCCAAAATACTGAAGACAATCTGGTTTATAAAAAATAAGGCTCTAATGGAGTATCTTAGTGATATTATTCTCTGAAATTGCTATAGAGTTCAAAGGGTAAAACTATAGCAATCCTCGTAAATAATGCATTTAAGACAGTTCAGCAGAGTGCGAAAGACAAGGAAGATATCTGCAGGCGTGCTGACGCACGGCAAAGATATCTGACGCAGGATTTCACACTCTGATGAGCTGGATTAAGATGCATTATTTCAGAGGATTGCTATAATATATCCGTCAATTGACCCGGTGGTTATAAAGGTATTGAAAAGACTATAAAAAATGTAATATACAAGAGGAGGAATTAGTGCGTGGAGGGAATCAGTGTAGAACAGGCAGTGGAACAGATTCTGCAGCATACGCCTGTAATAAACGAGACAGAAGAAACAGAACTGAATAAAGCAGGGGGAAGAATCCTTGCGCAGGATATGGTGGCAGGGTTTGACAATCCTCCTTTTGACCGCTCTCCGGTAGATGGCTATGCGTGTAAGGCAGAGGACCTTGCAGGTGCCGCTAAAGAGCATCCGGTGAGGCTGAAAGTCATGGAAGAGATTGATGCCGGACAGTATTCGGAAAGAGAAATCCAGCAGGGACAGGCAGTGCGCATTATGACAGGTGCTGCAATTCCCAATGGCTGTAACTGCTGTATTTATCAGGAGGATACCGATTATGGAGAAGATACGGTAGAAGTTTACAGCGAACAGAAGCGATGGAGTAATTATTGCTTCGCAGGAGAGGATTTTAAAAAGGGAACTACACTTCTGAAAAAAGGAACACATATCGGATATGTGGAGGCAGCAATTCTGGCCGGAATGGGAGTGGCGAAAGTGCCGGTTTACCGTCAGCCGAGAATCGTGCTTCTGACTACAGGAGATGAGGTGGTAGAACTGGGAATTCCATTGCCGGAAGGAAAAATTTACAACAGCAATATGACAATGCTGTCTGCCAGACTGCGTGAACTGGGAATCGAATCTTTCCATATGGAAGCAGTCAAAGATGATCCGACGGTTATGTCTGAGAAATTAAAAGAAGCAGCAAAAGCGGCAGATATGATCATCACTACGGGAGGTGTATCTGTAGGCAAGAAGGACATTATGCATGAGTCCCTGAGACTGATGGGGGCAGAGCGGATTTTCTGGAGGGTAAAGATGAAACCAGGAATGCCTACACTGTTTTCTGCATATAAAAAAACTTCCGATATAACTGCAACAGATCATTGCGCTTCAGAAAGAGAGATTCCGATCATCAGTCTCTCCGGAAATCCTTTTGGTGTTGCAGTCAGCATAGAACTTTTGATTCGTCCTGCATTGGAAAAAATGATGCAGGATCCATCAATCGGTCTGAAAGAAGTAAATGGCATTATGGCTGATAACTTTGAAAAAGGAATCAAGGGCCGCCGCTTTATCCGGGCATATCTGGAAAATGGAAAATTTCATCTTCCCAATGGTCTTCACTCTAACGGAGTCCTCAGTTCCATGGCCGGCTGCAATTGCCTGATTGATACAAAAACCATGGAAAATCAGGAAAGCAGAAGCCTGAACGCAGGGGATAAAGTGGGCGCGATTTTGCTTTGAGAGGAGCAGCAAACAGGTGGAAAGAAAAAGAATATTTGCAATCAGCGGTGTAAAGAATTCAGGGAAAACAACTCTGATCTGCAGGCTTTTGGAGATTTTTAAAGACAAGGGCCTTAAAGTGGCGGTGCTGAAGCATGACGGACATGATTTCGTGCCGGACGTACCGGGAACGGATACATACTGTCAGCTTCAGTCCGGAGCCTACGGCACAGCAGTTTTTTCAGCAGGCAAATATATGCTGGTAAAACAGCAGCCGCAGATTTCCGAAAAAGAGCTGGCAGAATTTTTTCCGGAGGCAGATCTGATCTTACTGGAAGGATTTAAATACAGTACTTATCCGAAAATTGAAATTATCCGTAAGGGAAATTCGGCAGAAAGTGTCTGCAATCCGGAAAAACTGATGGCGATCGCCACAAACCTGGATGCAGAGGAAAGAGATGCACTGTCTGTACTGGAAAATGTTCCATTCTTTGAACTGGACAATGCAGAGTGTATTGCAGAATTTATTCTGTCGGATTATTTCCGGTAAAGAGTTTCATACGGTCACGTCGCGCGGCACAGATAAGGGTAAGGTGGTATTCTTTGGCCATGGCGACTGCCTCGGCGGAAGGGGATGCCTTGCTTGCCAGAACCGGTATTCCGGCGCGGATTGCCTTGATCGCCATATCTGTAGGGATACGTCCACTGGAATAAACCACGCATTTCTTCAGGTCAATATTATGGCGCAGGGCATAACCGATGGCCTTATCCAGAGCATTATGACGTCCGATATCTTCGCACTGAAAGAGCAGTTCTCCGTCACAGGCAAGAAAACAGCTGTGAGTTGCCCAGGTCTGGCTGTGAAGCGGGGTACCATTGGCGAAACAGTCTGCAAGATCAAAGATCCACTGTTTTTTCCATGGGACAGGTGTAACTGGCGTCATTGGCTGATCTGTGATAAAATAATCATTAAGAACACGATTTCCGGTGCAGCAGGTCGGAGTAAGAGCAACATAATCTTCATTTTCCTCATGAGACTGCCCGGATTTATTTTTACTCAGGATCACGCGGGCACGTTTGCCGAATTCACAGATGTAGATCTGCTCCACATCCTCGGCAGATGAGATGATACCTTCCGTAAAGAGGCGGCCGAGAACCAGTTCTGTCAGATGTTGTGGGATACAGACCAGTTTCATGGTCAGGCGTTCATTTACATATACATCCATCATGTGTTCCACAAGGATTGATTCTGTTTCTTCATGAGTTTCTCCGTCACGACCCAGAAACTCATAGGTAACATTCTCGAGCAGATTCAGGTTGTGGTATTGTTCGTTGATTTTCATAGGACAGTTCCTTTCGTCCGGTAAGGATTTTAATAATCTTGATACATTAAGTATAGACTGCGGAGTATGGAGTGTCAAACGATTATGAGAGAAAATATTGCCTGTGATTTTGACGGCGAATAACAGAAGAAAAGGTTACAAAGGTTGCGGTTCACCCGTATCCGGTAACAGAAAATCAATTATTAGAAAGTAAAAGGCAGGTAGAGCCGATGATAGACAAATATGGAAGAGAAATAGATTATTTAAGGATTTCCCTGACAGACAGATGTAATCTGAGATGCATTTACTGTATGCCGGAAGAAGGCGTAAAATCCCTTTCTCATGCAGAAATCCTCACATACGATGAGATTCTCCGCATCTGCAGGTGCGCAGCAGATCTGGGAATCCGTAAGATTAAACTGACAGGCGGTGAGCCTCTTGTTCGTAAGGGCTGTGCAAGTCTTGCAAAACAGATCAAGGCGATCCCGGGAATTGAGAAAGTGACATTAACAACAAATGGAATCCTGCTCGCCGAGCAGCTGGATGCATTACTGGATGCAGGAATTGACGCCATTAATATCAGTCTGGATACTTTGGATCCGGAACTGTTCAAAAAAGTAGCGAGACGTGACGGACTGGAAAAGGTATTTGAGGGAATCAAAGCAGCACTTGCACATCCGGGACTTTCCCTGAAGATCAACAGCGTTCCGGTGATCAAGGAAAAAGAAAACTTCATAGGGATTGCAGGACTGGCGCAGAAATATCCAATCCATGTGCGTTTTATCGAGATGATGCCAATCGGATTCGGAAAACAGTTCCCATTCCAGGATGAAGAATCTATCAAAGCAGTACTGGAAGAAGCCTACGGTCCGATGCATGCAGTCAATGAACGCTACGGAAACGGCCCATGCCATTACTATGAAATCGCAGGATTTAAGGGAAAAATCGGATTTATCAGTGCCATGACTCACAAATTCTGCAGTCAGTGCAACCGAGTACGTCTTACATCCGAAGGATTCATGAAAGGATGCCTCCAGTATCAGAAAGGTACAGACCTGCGGGGGCTTATGCGCGGCGGCTGCACAGATTCGGAACTGAAAAAAGCAATTTATCAGGTGATCTGGAATAAACCGGTGAGCCATAATTTTTATGAAGCGAAGACAGAGCAGGATGAAATCAGAGGAATGTCACAGATTGGCGGGTGAGATATGTAAGACACCCTAACCGTTATGCAGACATTTCTGTCTGTAGTTTTTAAATATGAAGAAAAATCAATGCTTTTATTGATGATTTATATAAACAAAAAGGAAAACTGATAATGAGAAAGAAAGAAATTTCTATGATTATTCTTGCTGGCGGTGCCAGCAGCCGCATGGGACGGGACAAATCAGATCTGACGATAGATGGGAAGACATTTCTTGAGATGCAGATAGAAAAGGGGGAAAAGCTTGGAATCAGTGATATTCTTCTGTCTGGCTATCATGGTGAAAATAAATATAAATATCCCATTATACCAGACCGCTTCCCGGGAAAAGGTCCATTGGGAGGGCTGGAAGCCTGTTTTCGTAAAGCAAAGAATCCATATTGCCTGGTACTTGGTGTAGATGTTCCTCTGGTTCCGGCAGAGGAACTGGCTGCACTGATTCGCCAATCTCTGCATTCAGATGCAAAAGCAGTGATACTGAGCCACGGCGGGCATGAGGAACCTCTTATGGGAGTATACTGTACAGACCTGGCAGATGCCATGCTTGAAGAAATCACAGAGCGGAAAGGCGCAGTCTTTGCTTTTCTGCGGAAAAATGGATACGAATGCTACGAAAGCCAGGCTGCGGCCTGGTATTTTTCCAATATCAATGATTCGGAAACATATAAAGAAATAGCGGGAAATCATTTCATAGAGAAATATGTCTGAATATGAGATTGGCAGGAGGTTTGTCGATATTTTCGAAAATTAGTAGAAAATATTATATTAAGAAGCGAAGGAACCTTGCAGGTATGCAGGTTCCTTCGTCTTTTAACCGAATCAAGTAAGTCTCCTGCGGAGGTTACGAAAAGCAATAAGTAGTAGGGGAATATATTACGGAGCAGTTGTTGGATTATGAACAAATAGCGAAGCGGAATGCGATATCCACTGTAATGTACTATGAAAAAGTGTTATAAAACACTTGAATAGCTTGAATGAAAAAGTAAATTCTATATTCTAATATACCTTGATTTTATGCGGGATTTAATTCTATTTTCGGAGATATACAACTTGATT